>NZ_JAAFYV010000110.1:0-428 GCF_011770055.1 Rhodococcus sp. B10
ATCGTGTATGGGCCGAAGGCCTTCTCGAAGCCCTTGGTGTTGACGTTGATCGTCTGGTAGGTGGTGGAGTGGGTACCCGCGCTGGCGAAGGCGGTTTCCCAGTTCCAGTCACCCACATTGCCACGTGCGCCGGCCAGCACCCGGTAGCTCTTGTCGGTATTGCGCTGGCCGAAGTAGTTCGGGCCGGCATCCTGCAGCAGGTAGTTCAGGCCGACCACGCCGCCCATCATGGCCCTCAACTGCGGGCTGGCGTGGTTGTACTCGTTGTTCGGGCCCAGGAACGGGTACAGGAACTGGTTGACGGTGTTGCCGGTGTTGCGCGAGAACCAGCTGGTCGGGTTGCCGGTCGTGGTGCCATAGGTGCGCGGCGTGCCACCGTTGGCGCGCAGGTCGATGTCGGTATAGGTCGCCTCGGCGAAGATCTCGGT
>NZ_JAAFYV010000111.1:0-422 GCF_011770055.1 Rhodococcus sp. B10
GAACTACTTCCGTCTGTATGAAAAACTGGCGGGGATGACCGGTACTGCTGATACCGAAGCTTTCGAATTTAGCTCAATCTACAAGCTGGATACCGTCGTTGTTCCGACCAACCGTCCAATGATTCGTAAAGATCTGCCGGACCTGGTCTACATGACTGAAGCGGAAAAAATTCAGGCGATCATTGAAGATATCAAAGAACGTACTGCGAAAGGCCAGCCGGTGCTGGTGGGTACTATCTCCATCGAAAAATCGGAGCTGGTGTCAAACGAACTGACCAAAGCCGGTATTAAGCACAACGTCCTGAACGCCAAATTCCACGCCAACGAAGCGGCGATTGTTGCTCAGGCAGGTTATCCGGCTGCGGTGACTATCGCGACCAATATGGCGGGTCGTGGTACAGATATTGTGCTCGGTGGTAGCT
>NZ_JAAFYV010000112.1:0-421 GCF_011770055.1 Rhodococcus sp. B10
GATCTGCCCACTGAGATCGACAACCGTGCAGTTCGGTACAATGTCAGAAGGGATATTGCTGGCAACGGCGATAATTTTGCCGTTAGCGACGAGGACATCGCAAATTCCCCGATCTTCCGGCGCATACAAATGCGCTCCCTGCAGCAGGGTAAAACCGGCTGCGGTATAATCAATCATGGTAACTCCTTGTTAAACAATAAGCTGCATAACCCAGATCGACAGCAATGCGTTAATCACGCAGACCGTAATGATATGCGGGTAATATTTGGCATTCACTTCGGCTGTCCCCAGGCAGCGACCGACATTTTGCACCGGGTTGCCCATTAAATACATCGCGGGCAGTAAAACGGTGACATCGTGACCGGTTAATGCGCCAGCGGTTGCCAGACTGGCGGCAACACCGACTGCGCCACCCATACTC
>NZ_JAAFYV010000113.1:0-421 GCF_011770055.1 Rhodococcus sp. B10
CTCATGATCTGCAACAGATGCTGACCAACGCGGCGGGCGTTTTCTGGCTGGCTAAACCAGTTGCCAATCAGCAACGCCGGTTCGTGGCGTCGAATCAATGCCACCAGGGATTGAGTATCAAGAAATTTTTCCTGCACGAACTGGCCGAGATTTTCGCCAATCCGGTCTTTATTACGCGGGATAATCGCCGTATGGCGAGAAATGATCGGAATCGGCACGCGGCGTAACAGCGCCACCACCGCAAACCAGTCCGCCAGCGCGCCGACCATCGCCGCTTCAGCAATCCCCTTCACGCCGCTCACCCAAAAACTGGGCGGCAAAAACAGCGTAACGACAAAGGTAGCAGCGGCGATAAGCAGTAAAGAGAGCGCCAACCTTTTGGCGCGTCTGAGTTCGATGAGTTTATTCATAACGTTAAGAA
>NZ_JAAFYV010000114.1:0-415 GCF_011770055.1 Rhodococcus sp. B10
GGTCGGCGTCGTCGCGGAAGTAGCGGCTGATCTCGCTGGACGTGGCCTTGTGCAGGGCGTTCGGTTCGCGCTGCCACTGCTCGCCACGGCTGAAGGAAACGAAGTACTGGCCGCCTTCCTTGTCGATGCGGAAGTCGGCGGGCTTGCGCGCGCCGGTGGCGAAGCAGCCCTGCAATGGGTCGGCGGAGAAGGGAAGCCGCGCATCGTCGCCGCAGGCAGTGAGCAGCAGGAGGGCACCGGGCAGCAGCAGGCGGAGCGTGCGCATGGGATGTCCCTACAGGGCAGGTGCGGCTAGTGTAGGCAGCACGCGGGCGTGGCCCGTACAGAAATTCGGCAAGGACACAGGGGTTTTCGGAAGGCGCAGGGCAAGGCACCGTGGTGCGGCGTGGCCAGTTGGCTGGGGATTGCTGTGGGG
>NZ_JAAFYV010000115.1:0-414 GCF_011770055.1 Rhodococcus sp. B10
GCATAGCGTCTTGTGCGATTTCTGCGCATCGGCCGGCGCGTCGTCCAGCTCGATGTTGTCGTGCTTGGTGCGGCCGATGATCGCCTCCTGCGCCTCGGTCTTCTGCGCGCGCCACGCATCGAGGTTGTGCAGGTACTTCTGCACCACCACGTAGCTGCCACCTGCGTGGTCCGGATCCTCGTCACCAACAATCGTGGCTTCGGGCAGCGACAGTCCTTCCGGATTGGCGGTGCCGTCGACGAAGTCGAGCAGGTCGCGGCCATCGAAATAGCGGAAGCCGGCCACGTCATCGACTGCTTCCACCGCATCGCCGAACGCCATCAGCAGGTTGCGCTCGAACGCCACGATCAGGTCCATGGTGCGTGCGCGGATGTGGTACAGCAGATCGCCCGGCGTGGACACGGCAGTGTGGGT
>NZ_JAAFYV010000116.1:0-409 GCF_011770055.1 Rhodococcus sp. B10
CCGCCGCACTGTTCTTCGCCACGATTGGAAACATTGCCCTCTGGAAGACGCTCTGGGGGCTGATCGATCTCAACAGCCTGCGCAGCATGCTGTTCCTGGCCAGCCTGCCGCCGCTGCTGTTCTGCCTGTTCAACCTGCTGCTGACGCCACTGCTGGCACTGCCATTCCTGCGCAGGCCGCTGCTGGTGCTGCTCGTTGTCGTCAGCGCCGCGTGCAGCTACTTCATGCTGCACTACAACGTGCTGATCGATCGCAGCATGGTGCAGAACGTGTTCGAGACCAATCAGGCCGAACTGAACGCCTATCTGTCGCTGCCGCTGCTGTTGACCCTGCTGGCGCTGGGCGTGCTGCCCGCTGCCGGGCTCGCCCTGGTGCGCACCACCAGCGGGGCCGGTTCGATACGTTCGCT
>NZ_JAAFYV010000117.1:0-406 GCF_011770055.1 Rhodococcus sp. B10
GTTGCGTTGCTGGCGGGTGCAGCGCAGTGCCAACAGGGCGGCCAGCGCCTCGTGCACGTGGCGTCCGGCGAAGGGATAGACGAAGAGGAACTGGCCTTCGCGGCGGCGTACGTCTTCCAGCAGCACGTGGTCCGAGCCGGGAAGCGCCGACACCTGCTGCTGAAGTGCCAGCAGCGGTGCCAGCCAGCGCGCTTCCGCACTGTCGTCGGCGCCTGACAGCACCGACTCCAGTTCGCTGCCGAGTGCCATCGACAGCGGCAGCTGGCCTCCCTGCCAGCGGGGCACGACACCTTCACCGCGCCCTCGTGCCAGCCGCACGAAGGCGGTCATGTCGCGCAGCTGCACCAGCTCCAGCAGGCGCCCGGCGAACTGGAAGCGGTCTCCGCGGCGCAGGCGGCTGGCGAAC
>NZ_JAAFYV010000118.1:0-406 GCF_011770055.1 Rhodococcus sp. B10
GTTCTCCGCTGATTAAAAAAGCGCTGGCAGAACAGTTGCCGGGCATTCCGATTGCAGGCGGCGATGACTTTGGCTCCGTCACCGCCGGGCTGGCACGCTGGGCGGAAGTGGTGTTTCGTTAATTGAAAAATGGCTCAGCAGCGGCTTAAATCTGCCTGCGCCTGAGCCAGTTTTTCTGCTGCCTGACGTAACGGTTCCATCAACGGCATGGTCCGTGCTGGAGCATGAAGGCGGAATCGCTGCAACTCTGTCGCGCCGACTGTCAACGCCGATTCCAGCCGATGTCGTTTGGCGGTCATTTTCGCCATTACCGCTTGTCTGTCTGCTGGCGTTATCGCTTCATTCGGCCTGAACACAAAACGGCGTTCACAGCTCGCTTTCCAGTCGATAACCGCCTGGGTCAGAT
>NZ_JAAFYV010000012.1:0-133767 GCF_011770055.1 Rhodococcus sp. B10
ACACCCCAAAAGGCATGAGCGCCAAAAACATTCGGCACTGACATTCATCGACACACTGTTGAGTTCTCAAAGAACACGCGCACACCATCCACCCACAGACTCACGCCTGCCAGCATCAAGGGCAACTGTTCCAGCCTATCCCAGCTTGGTCTCGGAAGCAAACTTCCGACTCTTGGGGGACACACTATGTCAGGCACTCCGTACAACCTCGTTGTCTCCGGCCTCTCGGCTCGGAGTCGGTGTCCGTGTCGCTCTGACTCGACAAAAGTTACGCGAGCAGACTGCACCACGCAAATCCCCAGGTCGCGTCGACAACTCCCCACGTTTACGCAGGTAGCGGATGCGCGAGTGGCGTTCTCCAGCCCTCACTGAAGGAAACCGTCGACTGTGACGCCGGACATACCTCTACCTTCGGCGCACTGATATCGCTCGAACATGCTCCGGCACAGCAACATTCGGCTCGACGTCCGAAGCAGTCCGCGGTGTGCCCGCCGTTTCGACCATCGGGACGACGCCGGCCCACACTCCCCCCACCTCGATGTCGGCGGCGTCGTCGACCGGATCACCGGCCCGCGACTTGACCGACGCCTCGTGCAGAGGAAGCGCCAATACCGCCGTCGCCGCCAGCTCTTTGCGTGTGTGGGGACGGAGATGGGCGCTTCTCCCCTCGACGACCTGATCGACGATCGCGTTCAATGCACGCACGCGTTCGGCGTGGTCGGTGACGACTCGCGGCGTTCCGACCACCACCGCACTCCGGTAATTCATCGAATGATGGAACGCCGACCTCGCCAGTACGAGCCCATCGAGCGCCGTCACCGTCACGCAAATTTCTCCAGCGGGTGCGTCGACCAGGCTTCTGGCCGCGACCGATCCGTGGAGATACAGGCTTCCACCACGGTCCGGGCCTTCGAGATCGACGCCGTATGCAGTGGGTAGGACGCGCACGGAGCCGTCGACGACTACCCCCATGTGACAGATGCGCGACGACGCCAGCACGTCGATCAGGTCCGCGCGATCGCTACGGGCACGGGCTCGGCCACGCTTGATCGTCGTTCTGGGCGTCGGCGACAACGGGGTCTCGTAGATGCTCACCTCGTCGATCCTTGTCGACAAGTGGCCCGATGTCATGATCCACTGAACGCGATTTTCCATAGGCCACTGTGCAGGTGTTGGGAGCATCCGATGTTGCCGTCTTCGCTCACGATCACGCTCGATCGGTCAGGTACGCGTACCTTGCCGGTCCAGATCGCCGATCGAATTCGGTCCGCGATCAGCGACGGCGAGATCCGTGGTAACACTCGATTGCCCAGCAGCAGAGCGCTTTCCGGCGAGATCGGCGTGGCTCGAGGCGTCGTCGAGCAGGCCTACGAACAATTGATCGCCGAAGGGTGGATCGAAGCGCGTCGCGGGTCCGGTACATACGTGCGCCGCATCTCCTCGTCCACCGGGACCCGAGTTGGGAGGACAGCGTCCTCTCCCCCGCCCACCGCCACCACCCACCGCCGTCGGATACGACTCGGGACGGGCACCCCGTGGATCCCGCCTCGACTCCCTACAGCGTGGAAGCGTGCATGGCGCGACGCCGGCGCTGCTCCACACCCGCAGATCTATCCCGACCCACTCGGTGAGCCGCGGTTGCGCGACGCCGTCGTCGACCTGCTGGCCAGGGCGCGCGGCCTGCACACGGACTCGAGCTCGGTCGTCGTCACCACCGGCAGCATGCACGGTCTCGGCCTCGCACTGGCCGCGCTTGCCGACCCCGGAGTCGACGACTCTCCCGTGCTCGCTCATGAGAATCCGGGTTATCGCGTCGCAACGACGACCGCTCGTCGCGCCGGGTGGTCGCTGTTCGACGTCCCCGTCGACGCCGACGGAATGGTGACCGACCACCTCGATTCCGCGCCAGGGCAGACACGCGCCGTGTATGTCACGCCGTCGCACCAACATCCCACGGGAGGACTGCTTCCGGTGGGCCGTCGACGAGCCCTCGCCGACTTCGCGCGAACGCGTGACGTCATGATCATCGAGGACGACTACGACTCCGAATTCCGTTACGACGTAGCACCTTTGCCGACGATTGCGGAGTTCGCACCGGATCGCACGATTTATCTCGGGACCGTCGCGAAGACGTTCGGCGGCGGCATCAGACTCGGGTGGCTCGTCGCACCGCCGCACATCGTCCAGACGATCGCGTCGGTGCGCGCCGACACCGGTGACTACCCCTCCGTGCCGGTTCAGAACGCGATGGCGTCGCTGCTGCGCGACGGCGAGTGGGATCGGACGGTCCGCGCGGCGCGCCGCCGCTACCGCGAGCGCGACCGCCGCGTCACCGAGGCACTCGCGCCCTACGGCGAACTGCGCGGCGTCGGCGCCGGGATGCACACGACGCTGCTGTTACCCGAACACACCGCGACCGACGTTGCCCGTATGGCGTCCGAGGAGGGCGTCGACGTCGACACGCTCGCGAGGTCGACCAGAAGCCCGTCCCCGATCACCGGTTTGCTCGTCGGCTACGGGTCCCTGTCCGACGAGGACCTCGTCTATTGCCTCGACGTGCTCACGAATGCCCTCGACTCAGTGAACCGCTGACTCGAAATACCCGTTGTCGCAGCCAGTTTCAGAGGGAGGAGCCCATAGAACGCGTCAGCTGACGCGTTCTATGTTGCCGCCCAAGGCGGTCAGGTTCTCCACGAACCGCGGGTAGCCGCGGTCGATGTGATAGACGTCGTGCACCTCGGTGACGCCGTCGGCGCACAGACCCGCGAGGACGAGGCCCGCGCCTGCTCGAATATCCGACGACCACACCGGCGCGCTCGACAACTGCGGCACCCCCCGCACGACCGCATGGTGACCGTCGGTTCTCGCGTCGGCGCCGAGTCGAATCATTTCCTCGACGAACCGGAAGCGCGCTTCGAATACGTTCTCGGTGATCATCGACGTACCGTTCGCGACGGCCGCAAGACCGATGGCCATCGGCTGTAGATCCGTCGGGAATCCGGGGAACGGCAGCGTCGCGAAATTCACGGCAGTCGGACGCTCGTGCTGGACGACGCGGAAACCGTCGGGCTCGGAGGTCACCTCGGACCCGGCCGCGCGCAGCTTGTCGAGTACCAGAGACAGATGTTTCGGGTTCACGCCGCGCACACGGACGTCGCCACGCGTCATGGACGCCGCGATACCCCACGTCGCCGCGACGATGCGGTCTCCGATGACACGGTGGGTGGTCGGCTTCAACGATTCGACACCCTTGATGGTCAGTGTCGACGTGCCCGCTCCGGTGACGTTGGCTCCCATCTCGTTGAGCATGTTGCAGACGTCGACGATGTCCGGCTCGCGCGCGGCATTGTCGATGACCGTTTCCCCCTTGGCGAGCACAGCCGCCATCAGGATGTTCTCGGTCGCGCCGACGGACGGGAAAGCCAAGCGAATGTTGGCGCCCCGCAGCTCGTCGGCCTCCGCGACGACGCAGCCGTGCTGAATTTCGCTGTGGGCGCCGAGCAACCGCAGGCCGGACTGGTGCATGTCCAGAGGCCGCGAGCCGATGGCGTCACCACCCGGAAGCGCAACCACTGCGCGCCTGCACCGCGCGACGAGCGGGCCGAGCACGCACACCGACGCCCTGAACTGCGTCACAGCCGGGAAATCCGCGTGATGTTTCGGTTCGGCAGGCGTCGTGATGCGGACGACGTCACCTTCGAGCTCGACATCGCAGCCGAGGCCGCGCAGCACCTCGGCCATCAACGGCACGTCGAGAATGTCCGGGCAGTTGGTGATGATGCTCGTGCCCTCCGCCAACAGCGCAGCCGCCATCAGTTTCAGAACGCTGTTCTTGGCGCCCCCGACCGACACCTCGCCGACGAGTCGGTTTCCTCCGGATACCAAAAAGCGTTCACTCACAATTCGACAGCGTAGCCAGGGAAGCGCGACGGCATCCGAGCGGTACCGTGACTTCATGGCTGTGCACCTCACCCGCATCTACACGCGTACCGGCGACGACGGCACCACAGGACTCAGCGACTTCTCGCGCGTCACCAAGAACGACCCACGTCTCGTCGCCTACGCCGACTGCGACGAGACCAACGCAAGCTTGGGAGTTGTTCTAGCTCTTGGTAATCCGCCGCAGCAGGTCGTCGACGTGATTCGCACTATCCAAAGCGATCTGTTCGACGCGGGTGCGGACCTGTCCACTCCGGTCGTCGAAGACCCGAAATATCCACCGCTGCGTATCGACCAGAGCTACATCGATCGCCTCGAAGCATGGTGCGACGAGTTCAACGAGAATCTCGAGCCGCTGACGTCGTTCATCCTCCCCGGTGGCACTCCGTCGGGAGCTCTCCTGCACGCCGCACGCACGGTGTGCCGTCGCGCAGAACGCGCTGCGTGGGCCGCGGTCGACGCGAGCCCCGACACGACGAACGCACTGCCGGCGAAGTATCTGAACAGATTGTCGGACCTGCTGTTCATCCTGAGCAGGTATGCGAATCCGGACGGAGACGTCCAATGGGTTCCGGGAGCGTCGCGCTCTACCGAATAATTACGGGGCAGGAGCGGAACCTGCAGGAGCGACCTACGCAGCCGGCCGGCCGCGCTTCGAGCGGTCCGACGGCCGGGATTCGAGCCACGACATGAACGCGGTCAACGCACCGCGGTCGAGAGCGATCTCGTAGGTCCTGCCTCGATCCGAGAGTTCGAGGATTGCGATCTCGTCGGACATGATGTCGAACTCGTTGTCGCGGGGCGTGCGCCTGGCACCCACTTCGATGCCCTGACGTGCCATCCGATGGTTGGGCCCGAGCTTCAGGCTCGACAGTTTGAAGAAGACCATCGTGTTGTCGCCGTAGCGGATGACGCCGTGACGCCAGCCACTGCCACCCACGACCGGCGTCACGCGCATGATGGCCGCGGTACCACCGCGCCGCAGCACGTTCAGACGGTACAGAAAAGCCGCGACGAGGCCTGCGAGCAGCACTACCAGAAGGATCAGAACGATCACTCCGATGTGCATCACAGACCTCGTCGCGGCTTGCTGTCGAATACCTAGGCGCGCTCGGCAGCGCGAATTCGGCCCTTCGCGATTGCGAGAGCTTCCTTGTCGTCACCGCCTGCGTCCAATACTGCACGAGCTGCTTCGACGTCGATGTCCTGCGCGAAGTCCGCGGACTCCGCCAGAACGGTGACGGTCTTGCCCGTGACCGACAGGAATCCACCGTGAACTGCAGCCACGATCTTCTCCCCGTCGGTCGTCGTGATGGACACCGTCCCTGCCTCGACGAGCTGGCCCAGTACGGGCTCATGGCCGGCCATGATGCCGATCTCGCCCTCGGTCGTCTGAGCGCTCACCAGGGTCGCGTTGCCGGACCACAGCTTCTGCTCGACCGCGACGAGAGCGACCTCCATGCCGTTCGTTTCCGCAGATGTCACGTCGGGCTACTTTCCGGCCATCTTCTTCGCTGCAGCCTCGACGTCGTCGAGACCACCACAGCTGTTGAAGGCCTGCTCGGGAAGGTGGTCGTACTCGCCCTTGGTGACCTTGTCGAACGCCTCGATGGTGTCCGCCAGCGAGACGACCGAGCCGGCCTCACCGGTGAACTTCTCGGCGACGATGAAGTTCTGGCCGAGGAACTTCTGGAGACGGCGTGCGCGGCCGACCAGAACCTTGTCCTCTTCCTGAAGCTCGTCCATACCGAGGATGGCGATGATGTCCTGCAGTTCCTTGTACTTCTGCAGGATTCGCTTGACCTCGTTGGCAACGCGGAAGTGCTCTGCACCGACGATGCCGGGCTCGAGGATTCGCGACGTCGAGCTCAGCGGGTCCACAGCGGGGTAGATACCCATCTGCGAGATCGGACGCGAGAGCTCGGTCGTGGCGTCGAGGTGGGCGAACGTCGTCGCAGGCGCCGGGTCGGTGTAGTCGTCGGCGGGGACGTAGATCGCCTGCAGCGAGGTGATCGAACGTCCACGGGTCGAGGTGATGCGCTCCTGGAGCTCACCCATCTCGTCCGCCAGCGTCGGCTGGTAACCCACGGCAGAAGGCATACGTCCCAGAAGGGTCGACACCTCGGAACCTGCCTGCGTGAAGCGGAAGATGTTGTCGATGAAGAGCAGAACGTCCTGGCCCTGAACATCGCGGAAGTACTCCGCCATCGTCAGTGCGGACAGGGCGACGCGCATACGCGTGCCCGGCGGCTCGTCCATCTGGCCGAAGACGAGGGCGGTGTCCTGAAGGACGCCCATCTCTTCCATTTCCAGGTGAAGGTCGGTGCCCTCACGAGTGCGCTCACCGACGCCTGCGAACACCGAGGTGCCCGAGAACTCGCGAGCGATACGCGTGATCATTTCCTGGATCAGAACGGTCTTGCCGACGCCGGCACCACCGAACAGACCGATCTTTCCACCCTTCACGTACGGGGTCAGAAGGTCGATGACCTTGATGCCCGTCTCGAGGATCTCGGTCTTGCCTTCGAGCTGATCGAAGGCTGGTGGCTTGCGGTGGATGCCCCACTGCTCGCCGTCGCGACCCAGTCCGGGGGTGTCGAGGCAGTCACCGAGGGCGTTGAACACGTGGCCCTTGACGACGTCGCCGACGGGAACCGAGATCGGCTTGCCCGAGTCGGCCACCGAGGTGCCACGAACCAGACCGTCGGTCGGCTGCATCGAGATGGTGCGGACCAGGTTGTCGCCGAGGTGCTGCGCAACCTCGAGCGTCAGGGTCTTCGCCACCGTCGGCAGCGTGATCTCTGCGTGCAGTGCGTTGAACAGGGCGGGGATGGCGCCGCGCGGGAACTCGACGTCCACAACGGGGCCGATGACCCGAACGACACGGCCGGACTGAGTGTCCGCTCCGCTCGCGTTCTCTTGGGTTACTGCTGCGGTCATTGCTTAGTCACTTCCTGCGCTGTCAGCCAACGCGTTCGCGCCACCAACGATTTCGCTGATTTCCTGGGTGATCTGGGCTTGCCGAGCCTGGTTCGCCTGACGGCTCAGGTTCTCGACCAATTCGTTCGCGTTGTCCGTCGCGGCCTTCATGGCGGTACGACGCGCGGCCGACTCGGATGCAGCCGCATCGAGCAGCGAGGAGTAGATCCTCGTGCTGATGTACTTCGGCAGCAGAGCCGACAGGAGGGTTCCGGCCTCGGGTTCGAAGTCGTACTGCGCCTGGACTTCCGAAGCGGACGGTGAGTCGGTGAGTGCGTCGGCACCCAGTTCGATCTCTTCGTCCGTGTAGGAGATCTCCAGCGGAGCCATGCGACGAACTTCGGGCTTCTGCGTCAGCATCGACACGAATCGCGTGTAGACGATGTGCAGTTCGTCGACGCCCTCGACGGTGCCTTCACCGTTGGGTGCATCGACATCCGAACCGGATCCCGCCATGAAGAGCTCGACCAGGTGCTTGCTGGCCTTCGCTGCGTCGGCGTAGCCGGGCTCCTGGGAGAAGCCCGTCCAAGCGCCCTTCACGTCGCGCTCGCGGAAGGTGTAGTACGTGAGTCCCTTCGCACCGAGCACGTAGATGACCGGATCCTTGCCCTCGGAACGCAGGAGCTGGAACAGCTCCTCCGCTTCCTTGAGCACGTTGGAGTTGTAACCACCGCACATACCGCGGTCACTGGTGACGACCAGGACTGCAGCACGCTTGGGTTCGGGCCGCTCGTTCAGCAGCGGGTGGTCCAGCGAACCGGACGCACTGGCCAACGCGGAGAGCACGTTGGTGATCTCTTCCGCGTACGGCTTCGATGCAGCAACACGCGCCTGCGCCTTGGTGATTCGCGATGTCGCGATCAACTCCTGCGCCTTGGTGATCTTCTTGGTCGAGTTGACCGACTTGATCCGGGAACGCAGCTCGAGAATGCTTGCCATCAGCTGTTCACGCTCCCTTCTCTACTCGTAACGACACTGGGCATCTCTCGCAGACCTACTTGCTGACAGTCTTGCGAGTGACGTTGACCTGCTCCTGGTTGACCTCGTCCGGGTTCAGCGTGTCCGCCTCTGCCTCGTTGACGACGCGGTTGCCCTCGGAGTCCAGGAATCCTGCCTTGAACTTCTCGGTGGCCTCGACCAGTGCCTTCTGCGCGTCCTCGTCGAGAGCCTTGCCGCCGGCAATGCTGTCGTAGACGCCGGTGGCGTTGCGGTGCAGATCTTCGAGCAGCTCGCTCTCGAAGCGACGAACGTCGCCGACGGGAACCGAGTCGTACGTGCCCTGGCCGGCGAGCCAGATCGAGACGATCTGATCTTCGACGGCAACCGGTGCGTACTGGTCCTGCTTCAGCAGCTCCACGAGGCGAGCGCCACGCTCGAGCTGTGCCTTGGAGGCCGCGTCGAGGTCGGAAGCGAAAGCCGAGAAGGCTTCGAGCTCACGGAACTGAGCGAGCTCGAGACGCAGCGAACCGGAGACCTTCTTCATGCCCTTGGTCTGCGCTGCGCCACCGACTCGGGACACGGAGATACCGACGTTGATGGCGGGGCGAACACCTTTGTTGAACAGGTCCGACTCCAGGAAGACCTGGCCGTCGGTGATGGAGATGACGTTGGTCGGGATGTAGGCCGAGACGTCGTTGGCCTTGGTCTCGATGATCGGCAGAGCCGTCAGCGATCCACCGCCGAGCTCGTCGGACAGCTTCGCCGAGCGCTCCAGCAGACGGGAGTGCAAGTAGAAGACGTCACCGGGGTAAGCCTCGCGGCCCGGCGGGCGACGCAGCAGCAGCGAGATGGCACGGTATGCCTCGGCCTGCTTCGTCAGGTCGTCGAACACGATGAGGACGTGCTTGCCCTGGTACATCCAGTGCTGGCCGATGGCCGAGCCGGTGTACGGAGCGAGCCACTTGAAGCCGGCGGAGTCGGAGGCGGGAGCCGCGACGATGGTCGTGTACTCCAGTGCGCCCTGCTCTTCGAGCGCGGCCTTGACGCCTGCGATCGTGGAGCCCTTCTGGCCGATGGCGACGTAGATGCAGCGAACCTGCTTCTTCTCGTCGCCGGACTCCCAGTTGGCCTTCTGGTTCAGGATGGCGTCGATGCAGACGGCGGTCTTGCCCGTCTTGCGGTCGCCGATGACGAGCTGGCGCTGTCCGCGGCCGATCGGGGTCATGGCGTCGATGGCCTTGATACCGGTCTGCAGCGGCTCTTCGACCGGCTGACGCTCGAGCACGGTCGCTGCCTGCAGTTCGAGTGCGCGGTTCTCGGTCGACTCGATGTCGCCGAGGCCGTCGATGGGCTGGCCCAAGGGGTTGACGACGCGGCCGAGGTAGCCGTCGCCGACCGGCACGGACAGAACGTCACCCGTGCGCTTGACTTCCTGGCCTTCTTCGATGTGCTCGTAGTCACCGAGGATGACCGCACCGATCTCGGTGGCATCCAGGTTCAGCGCCACACCGAGCACGCCGCCGGGGAATTCCAGCAGCTCGTTGGACATCGCCGACGGCAGCCCGGACACGTGCGCGATTCCGTCGCTCGTGTCGGTAACCGTGCCGACCTCCTCGCGGGAAGACTCCGGTGAGTAGCTCGCGGTGAAGTTCTCGATCGCGCTACGGATCTCGTCGGAGGAGATCGTCAGCTCCGCCATATTGTTTCCTGCTCTTCCTTCGATGTTCGCGGTATCAAACGCTTCGAAACGTCGAAACGCTTTTCCTCGGACTGTGGTGTCCGTACTCGGACTACTTGAGTGTCTTTCGCAATGCAGCGAGGCGTCCTGCCCCACTACCGTCGATGACCTCGTCGCCTATCCGGACCACGAGTCCGCTGAGCAGTTCGGTATCGACCTCGACGTGCACGGTGACGGGCTTGCCGTACGTACGTGTCAGTGTCGCAGTCAGCTTTTCGAGCTGACTGTCGCTGAGCGGCGCCGCACTCCGCACATGAGCGACAGCTCGGTCACGGACCTTCGCCGCCTGCCCAGCCAGCGCGTCGAGCGCGTCGGCCGGAGCCGTCGTGCGCAGACGACTGACTGCCTGGATCGCCAGGGCCTCGGTGACCGCGGTCACCTTGCCGTAGAGAAGGCGTCCGAGCAGCTCACGCTTCGCCTGGACCGGCTTGCCGAGATCCGACAGAGCCTGCTCGAGCGACGGGTTGGCTGCGACGATGCGGCCGAGGCGGAACAGTTCGTCCTCGACCGTATCGAGCTGGTTCTGATCTGCCGCGGCGCGAAGCAGCGCTTCACGTCCCAGCTCGACCAATGAGTTCAGCAGGTCCGATGCCTTGGACCAGCTCTCCGAGACAGCGCTCTTCAGAATGCGAGCGGTGATCTCGGAGACCTGTCCGGCGAACAGCTCCTCCACGAGAGCGCTGCGACGAGTCGCCGAAACCGACGCGTCGGCCAGCGCGGTACGCAACGTGCGCTGACCGTCGAGGGACTCGACGACAGCGAAGAGCTCTGCACCGGTCTGCGCGGCAGCAGCAGTTTCCGCACCTGCCGACGCAGACCCCAGCGCATCGTTCGCAACCGAACGCGTGCGGGCAAGAGCCTCACGAGAAGTTGCGTACATGGTCATCTCACTTTCCGGCTGCAGAGTCAGCCGTGACGGAGTCGAGTTCGCTCAGGAAACGATCGATCGAGCCTGCGCGCTTCGCCTCGTCGGACAACTGCTCTCCGATGACCTTCTCGGCGAGTTCCACTGCCGTGCGTCCGAGATCGGCACGGAGTTCCGTGACGATCTGCTGACGCTGCGCGACGAGCTGGCTGTGGCCTGCGGCCACGATCCGGTCGCTCTCTTCCTGCGCCTTCGTCTTCATTTCGGCGAGAATGGCCTGTCCCTGGCTGCGTGCGTCCTCACGGATCGCCGCTGCCTCGGACCGAGCGTCGGCGAGCTGCTTCTGGTACTGCTCGAGAGCAGCCTTGGCCTCTGCCTGCGCCTCTTCGGCCTTCTTGATGCCGCCTTCGATCAGATCGCTACGTTGCGCCAGGACGGCCGAGAACTTCGGGAGGATGTACTTCCAGAAGACGAAGCCGATGACAGCGATGCAGACCAAAGACCAAACGATGTCGTATGTCGCGGGGAGGAGAGGATTGATGTCCTCGCCTTCCTCCGCGGCCAAGATCGCGATGTTGGTTGCCATGTCGAATTAACCGAACAGGAAGCCGGCGACGATACCGATCAGCGCGAGAGCTTCGGTGAACGCGATACCGAGGAACATGTTGGTACGGATGGTGCCCTGGAGCTCGGGCTGACGCGCGATGCCCTCGATGGCCTTGCCGACCACGATGCCTACACCGATGCCAGGTCCGATGGCTGCGAGGCCGTAACCGATGGCGCCGTAGCCGCCACCCGTAACGGTGGTCTCGGTGACTTCCTGTGCCAGGTACGCGAGGCTCATTTGATTTCCGTTCCCTTTCTGTTGCCCATCACCGGTCGGTGCGTGGGTCAGGTAGATCTGTCGGTCGAGCGGTCTAGTGAGAGTCGGCGTGCAGCGCGAGATCGATGTACACCGCGGTCAGCAGGGCGAACACGTACGCCTGCAGACCGATGACGAGCATCTCGAACAGCGTGAAGCCGAAGCCCGCTGCAAGCGAGAACACGCCGAAAATCTTCATTCCCGCCGCGGCCTGGAAGAAGAAGAACTGGGTCGCGCTGAAGAACAGCACGAGCATGAGGTGGCCGGCCAGCATGTTGGCCATGAGACGAACGGTCAGCGTGAACGGCCGCAGGATGAAGGTCGAGATGAACTCGATCGGGATCAGAATTATGTGCAGGGCAGGCGGAACGTTCGGAACCACGATGCTGCTCTTCACGTACTTGAAGAAGCCGTACTTCTTGATGCCCACGTAGTTGAACGTGACGTAGGCGATCGCTGCGAGGACGATCGGCATACCGATTCGCGCGTTGGGCGAGATGTTCAGGAACGGAATGATTCCGGAAAGGTTCATGAACAACACGGCGAAGAAGATCGTCATGATGATCGGCAGGAAGCGCTTTCCCTGCTCCTTGCCGAGGATCTCGTCGGCGATCTGAACCTTGACGAAGTCGAGCATGTACTCGACACCGTTCTGCAGACCCCGCGGAACGACCTTCGGGCTTCGCATCGCGAACGCGAACAACACGACCAGCACGAGGGTCATGAGAATGCGAATCAGCATCAGCCGGTCGAGTTCGAAGGGGGTGCCTTCGAACAACACAGCGGGAGGAAAGAAGTCGGTTAGTGACGGCGGGTGGAACTCCGCAGCCAAGTTGGTGACGCTCAGCGGTCTCTCCCGTGTTCGGGCCGCAGACATCTACGACTGCGGTTCGATCGGACATTGACGATCTATCAAGTCGACGATATCGGCTCGAGGTCGTCAGCAGCTGAGGCAGATTTTCAGGTCGGCCAGCGTCTGTCGGGTGTCGGCGACTCACGTCGACTCGGTAACTTCTCGTTACCTGCAAGCGCCTTCGTGCACGCGAAATGTCCCATTCGCGGCAGTCCACCACTTACTTGGTCGGAACTTTATCAACACAACTACGACGATGTGTAGGTGGGGCCGATTCTTGACCGATTACGACACATCGTCGTACTACTTCTCGTCGGACCCCGGTGTCGCAGGCGGTTCGTCCACATAGGGGGCCTTGGTGCGCACGACGCCGTACACCTCGGCACCCAGCACCAGAACCAGTGCCGCGATGACGACGCCTGCGAGTGCGCCCTTGCTGTAGAAATCCATGTCCTTCAGGACAGCGAGAACCACCACGGCCAGCAGCATCTTGACGATCCACCCGCCGAGCAGAACCGCGCCCGCCATGGTCGGTGGGAACTTCGACGTCAACGCGATGGACAACGCTGTCGTCAGGATGAAACCGCCGCCGAGAGCGGCTCCGATGAGCGCTCCCCACAACCCGGGGAGCCCCGCGACCAGCGTTGCGACGACTGCGCCGACGACGGCGAGCACCACGAGACCGATCACCCCGTAGCGAACCGCGGCGCGCATCGTGTCGGACTGATCGGGCACGGGCGTTGGAGAGAAGCTCACAGGCGCACAGACTACCCAGTGGCGCGCGACGTCACGCCCGACGCCCTCTTCGACCAGCGGCGCGCGAGCGCCGTCGCTGTCGGGCGAGATCCAATCGGACCGAGGGGACGGCCGTCACCACCAGCGCGAACACGAGGCCGGCCGCCACCAGGAGCACGACGACGCGACGGTCGATGAGCGACGACCCGACAGCTCCGAACGCCAGTACGCCCACCCACAGGTAGATCACGAGCACGACGCGTCGGTGCGAGTGACCGATCTGCAGCAACCTGTGATGCAGGTGCATCTTGTCCGGGCTGAACGGGCTGCGACCGGCGCGGGTGCGCCGAACCACGGCGAGCAGCAGGTCGAGGATCGGAATGAACATGACCGCACCGACGAGCAGAATCGGCGACAACAGACCGAGCAGGTCACGTGGGCCGTACGCGACGAGCGGGATCCGGCCGGACGCGCTCGTCGACACCGTCGCGAGCATCAGGCCGATGAGCATGGACCCGGAGTCGCCCATGAAGATGCGGGCGGGCTGGAAGTTGTGCGGGAGAAATCCCAGGCACGCGCCCGCCAACGCTGCTGCGATGACGGTCGGCGGATAGATGCCGACGTCGCCGCCCTGCTCGTGCAGCAGGCCCACCGAGAAGACACAGATGGCGATGGACGCGATCAACCCGAGTCCGGCAGCGAGCCCGTCCAGCCCGTCGACGAAGTTCATCGCGTTGACCATCACGACCGTCACCAGCACCGTGACCAGTCCGGCCTGGAGCTGATCGAGCACGACCGTCTGCACGTCGGACCACGGAACGTAGATGATGTACCAGCTCACGCCCATCACGACGAGCACACCGGCGGCGGTCACCTGGCCGACGAACTTGGTCAGAGCGTCGAGACCCCATCGATCGTCGATGATGCCGACGACGACGATGACGCACCCGGCGAGCAGCGCAGCGGGAATGTCCTGGGTGTACTCCGAGTCGAATCCTCGCGCCAACGCCGGAAGTTGCGACGCGAACAGCAGCGCGACCAGCATGCCGAGGTACATGCCGGTGCCGCCGAGCCGCGGCGTCGGGGTGACGTGCACGTCGCGTTCGCGAGGCGCTGCGACCGCTCCGAACTTGATCGCGAGGACGCGAACTCCGCCGGTGGCGAGGAACGTCACGACGGCCGCGGTCAGGAAGACCAGCAGCAACTCCCTGATCGGGACGCCTGCTCCCTGCCCCGGCTGTGCCACTACGTCGACCGTCATGCGCGAGGGTACGCAGGCTTGCGGGTCACGAGGCTCGTGACGTCGTCCCGGATCGACGCGATCTCGCGGTCACCGGCCTCGGTACCCATCTCTGCGCGAACAGCGCGCGCGACGAGCGACGACACCGCCTGCATGTCCGACGCGTCGAACCCCTGCGTCGTCACTGCTGCCGAGCCGACACGAATTCCCGACGCGACCGCGGGCGGAGCCGGGTCGAACGGGATCGCATTCTTGTTCAGCGTGATGCCTGCCGCCTCGCATCGCGCCTCGGCCGTTCGGCCGTCGACTCCGAGGTTCTGTAGGTCGAGCAGCGCGAGGTGCGTGTCGGTTCCGCCGGAGACGGCACGCATGCCGTTCTCGACCAGACCGGACGCAAGGGCTGCCGAGTTGGACACGACGTCGGCCGCGTAACGCTTGAACGCGACGGTCGATGCCTCGGCGAACGCGACGGCCTTCGCCGCGACGGTGTGCATCGCCGGACCGCCTTGGCTGAACGGAAAGACCGCCTTGTCGATGGCGCGCGCGTGTTCCGCACGGCACATCAGCATCCCGCCTCGGGGTCCGCGCAGCACCTTGTGCGTGGTCGCCGAGACCACGTCCGCATACGGTACGGGCGATGGGATCGCTTGTCCGGCAACGAGACCGATGAAGTGAGCCGCGTCGACCCACAGGATTGCACCGACTTCGTCGGCGATCGAACGGAAGGCGGCGAAGTCGATCAGGCGCGAGTAGGCCGTAGCCCCTGCGACGATGATTCGGGGGCGGTGGACGAGGGCGAGCTCGCGGACCTCGTCGTAATCGATCAGTTCGGTGTCTCGTCGCACGTGGTACGGGATCGGCGTGAACCACCGGCCGGAGAAGCTGACCTTCGAACCGTGTGTCAGGTGTCCGCCGTGCGGCAGGCTCATCGCGAGAATCGCATCACCGGGCTGCGCGAACGCGGCGTAGACCGCGAGGTTCGCGTTGGCACCCGAATGCGGTTGCACGTTGACGTGATCGGCGCCGAACAGCGTCTTCGCCCGCTCGATCGCGAGGTTCTCGGCGCGATCGACGACCTCGCAGCCACCGTAGTAACGGTTGCCCGGATAGCCCTCGGCGTACTTGTTGCCGAGCACGCTCCCCAGTGCCGTGAGGACCGCGGGGCTCGCGAAATTCTCGCTTGCGATCAACTGCAGGCCGGAACGCACACGGCCGAGTTCACCGAGCAGGACGTCGGCGATCTCTGGATCGGCAGCCTCCAACTCGGTGAAGTCGGGGCCGAAGAAGTCGGGCGTCGTCACGTGGCAGCACTCCCCTGCCGCAGGCTGTCCGCCGTCACGCCGAGAACCTCACCGACGGCGTCGGCCGAGATGGCGCCCTCGCGCAGGATGCGCGGGCTCTCCGACGTCAGGTCGACGATGGTCGATGCGACGGCGTGCTCGGCCGGTCCACCGTCGAGGTACACCGCGGCGGAACCCCCGAGCTGATCACGAGCCTCCACGACCGTCGTCGCAGGCGGTTGACCGGAGATGTTGGCGCTCGAGACCGCCAAGGGCCCGACCTCGCGCAGCAACTCGAGCGCAACCGGGTGCAGCGGCATACGCAACATGACGGTGCCCTGTGCGTCGCCGAGATCCCAGGCCAGCGACGGTGCCTGCTGCACGACGACGCTCAGCGCGCCCGGCCAGAACGCCTTGATCAGATCGCGCGTGCGCGGACGGACGCCCTGGACGAGTCCGTCGATGGTGTTCCAGGATCCGACGAGCACCGGTACCGGCATGTCGCGACCGCGGCCTTTGGCGCGCAGAAGGTCGGTGACCGCGCTGCTGTCGAAGGCGTCGGCAGCCAGGCCGTAGAGAGTGTCCGTCGGCATGACGACGAGTCGACCGGACTTGAGGGCGCCTCGGGCAGCGGTCAGTCCGGCGGCCCGGGAATCGGCTTGCTGGCAGTCGTAGACGGTGCTCACTCCCCTATCCTGTCACTCACCTCCCGCGAGACGGCAGATGGCTCGCGGGAGTGCGTCAGTGGCCCGACACGTCCGTTTTCGACACGGCCGCTCTGGACGCGACGACGAACCGCGGCCGTCCTGCGAGATCCGGGTGTTCCTCGACCCCGGCGAAGATGCGTCGGCGCTCGAACAACTCGGCCACCTGGCGCCCGTGGGAGTCGTCGTGTTCGACGCCCGCCGCTCCCCCGACGCGCAGCAGACGTGCGATCGTCCCGATCATGGGCTCGATGACCGACAGTCCGTCCGCGCCACCGAACAGTGCACGATGCGGGTCGTGGTCCACGACTTCCGGTTCGAGTTCCGCACCGAGCGGAATGTACGGCGGATTGGACACGATGAGGTCGACGCGCCCGTCGAGGTCGGTGAGCAGCGTTCGGTCGGTGACGTCGCCGTGATGCAGCGTGATCGGCGTATCCCCTTGTTCCGCACGCAGATCCGCGTTGCGACGCGCCCACGCCAGAGCAGGTGGATCGATTTCGACGGCGTGAACTTCGGCGTCCGGCCGGGCATTCGCCACGGCGAGCGCCAAAGCGCCTGAGCCGGTGCACAAGTCGACGACGACGGGCGGCTTGGTATCGACGCGTTCGAGAAACGCCAGAGCCCAGCCGAGCAACAGCTCGGTCTCGGGGCGTGGAACGAACACTCCCGGACCGACTTCCACGTCGATGTTGCCGAGAGCCGTTGTGCCGGTGATGTATTGAAGTGGAATACGCTTCGCGCGTTGCTCGACGGTCTTCATGTACGCGTCGATGATCTCGGGCTCGACCAAGGGGACGAGCCCGAGACGGCCGCGTTCGACACCGACGATGTGCGACGCCAACAACTCGGCGTCGACGCGAGCGCTCGGGACACCTGCGGCCTCCAACTTGCCGGTGGCGTCGAGAATGGCCAGGCGCAGTGGTTTACGAGTCACGAGTACAGCGTGCCACGAAGTGTCATTCCGCCTGCATGCGAGCCTCGCGGTCGGCCTTGCCGAGCGCGTCGAGCAACGCGTCGAGTTCGCCGTCGAGGACCGCGTCGAGGTTGTGTGCCTTGAATCCGATGCGGTGATCGGTGATTCGGTTCTCGGGGAAGTTGTACGTGCGAATGCGCTCGGAGCGGTCGACGGTCCGCACCTGGCTGGCCCGCCCCGCTGCGGCTTCCTCGTCGGCAGCTTCCTCGGCCGCGGCCTGCAGGCGCGCGGCGAGCACCTGCATGGCACGTGCCTTGTTCTGGAGCTGAGATCGTTCGTTCTGGCAGGTGACGACGATTCCGGTGGGCAGGTGCGTGATGCGAACCGCGGAGTCCGTCGTGTTGACGCCCTGGCCACCCTTGCCGGACGAGCGGTATACGTCGATACGCAGATCGGTCTCGTCGATCTGGACTTCCTCGACCTCTTCGGGCTCGGGATAGACGAGAACGCCTGCCGCGGAGGTGTGCACGCGTCCCTGCGACTCGGTGACCGGCACACGCTGTACGCGGTGCACGCCGCCTTCGAACTTCAGCCGCGCCCAGACGCCGTCGAGCGAATCGCCCTTGGTCTTGATCGACAGCGTCGCATCCTTGTATCCACCGAGGTCGGAAACGTTGGCGTCGAGGATCTCGACGCGCCAGCCGCGTCGTTCCGCGTACCGGACGTACATGCGAGCCAGATCGGAGGCGAACAAAGCCGATTCCTCGCCACCCTCACCGGACTTCACCTCGAGGACGATGTCGTCGCCGTCGTGCGGATCGCGGGGAGCCAGCAGATCGGCGAGCGTCTGCTCCAGCGTCTCCACCGACTGTTCGAGGTCGGGAATCTCGGCGGCGAACGACGCGTCGTCGGCGGCCAGTTCGCGGGCGGCGGCCAGATCGTCCTGTGCCGAGACGAGTTTGCCGTGCACGGACATGATCGGCGCCAACTCTGCGAAGCGTTTACCCGCACGACGTGCAGCACTGGGGTCGTTGTGCAGCGCCGGGTCCGCCAGCTGCTGCTCGAGGCCCGAGTGTTCGGCCAGAATGTCGTCGATGGCCGAAGGCTTCGTCATCCTCGCCATGGGTGTGCTCCGCTCTCGTGAATCCTCGATAGGTATGAAAAAAGCCGACGCCCGCCCTGCAAACTGCACAGGGCGGGCGTCGGCGAAACAGCTAGCTGTCGGCTGCAGCCTTCTTGCCGGCGCGCTTTCCGTAGCGAGCCTCGAAGCGTGCAACGCGACCACCGGTGTCGAGAATCTTCTGCTTGCCCGTGTAGAACGGGTGGCACTGCGAGCAGACCTCGACGTTGATGCGCTCTTTGTCGGTGGTGCTACGCGTCTCGAAAGTATTTCCGCAACCACAGACCACGGTGGTGGTGGTGTAGTCGGGGTGGATTCCTGCCTTCATGGTGTCCCTTTCCAATGGTCGCCGGGTCGACCTCGCCGTTCGAGGACGTGAACCGGAACCGGACTCGGCCGTTCAGTATGCCAGAGAGAGCGGTTGACCTGCTAATCGCTCACTGACAGGTGCTTCAACACGGGCACTTCGACTCTTGTTCCCAGTCGTGCGTGCGAATGTACAGCGGGCTGTACATTCGCACGCACGGGTGCCTAGTCGTCGAGCGCGCCGGGCGCGGTCTTCGACACCTGGATCAGGAACTCGAGGTTGTTCTTGCTCTTCTTGAGCCGGTCGATCAGCAGATCGATGGCCTGGTGCGAGTCGAGGCCCGACAGCACGCGGCGGAGCTTGTGCAGCACCGCTGCCTCGTCCGAGCTGAGCAGCAGCTCGTCCTTACGCGTACCGGACGGGTTGACGTCGACGGCCGGGAAGACGCGTCGCTCGGCGATCTTGCGATCGAGCTTGAGCTCGGCGTTACCGGTGCCCTTGAACTCCTCGAAGATGACCGTGTCACCGGTGGAACCGGTCTCGACCATCGCGGTGGCGATGATGGTGAGCGATCCGCCGTTCTCGATGTTGCGCGCAGCACCCAGGAAACGCTTGGGCGGGTACAGCGCGGTCGAGTCGACACCACCGGACAGGATGCGTCCCGATGCAGGCGAGCTGTTGTTGTACGCACGGCCGAGTCGCGTGATCGAGTCGAGCAGCACGACGACGTCCTGGCCGGCCTCGACGAGACGCTTCGCACGCTCGATGGCGAGCTCGGCCACCGACGTGTGGTCGCCCGGCGGACGGTCGAACGTCGAGGCGATGACCTCGCCGTTCACCGAACGCTGCATGTCGGTGACTTCCTCGGGACGCTCGTCGACGAGGACGACCATCAGGTAGCACTCGGGATTGTTGACCGAGATGGCGTTGGCGATGGCCTGCAGAACGCTGGTCTTACCGGCCTTCGGCGGGCTCACGATCAGCGCACGCTGGCCCTTACCGATCGGCATGACCAGGTCGATGATGCGCGTGGTCAGGATGTTCGGCGTGGTCTCGAGACGCAGACGCTGGTTCGGGTAGAGCGGCGTCAGCTTGCCGAACTCGGGACGCTTGCGCGCCGATTCGACGTCGCCGCCGTTGACGGTGTCGAGACGAACGAGCGGGTTGAACTTCTGGCGCTGGTTCGACTGTTCGCCTTCACGCGCGACTCGAACGGCACCGGTGATCGCGTCGCCGCGACGAAGTCCGTTCTTGCGCACCAGGTTCATCGAGACGTAGACGTCGTTCGGACCCGCCAGGTACCCGGACGTACGCACGAACGCGTAGTTGTCGAGAACGTCGAGGATGCCCGCTACGGGCTGGAGAACGTCGTCCTCGCGAATCTCGGGCTCGCGCTCGCGTCCCTCGCTGCCGCCGCCGTCACGGTCGCGTCCACGACGACGCTCGCGGAACCGGCGACCCCGACGACCACGACCTTCTCCGTCGTCGTCCTGGTTGTCGCGGTTGTCACGATCGGACCGCGGACCGTTGTTGCGGTCTTCACGGTTGTCGTTGCGGCTGTCGCCTCGGTTCTCGCCCCGGTTGTCACCCTGGTTACGACCACGGTTCCGGTTGTTCTCACCACGACCGTCGCCACGACCGTCGGACCGGTTGCCGTCGCCGCGGCCGTTGTCGGACCCACGGCCCTCGGAACGCGTGTTGTCGCCGCGGTTTTCCGAACGGTTGCCGTCGCCGCGCGTCGCGGTGTCGTTGTCCGAAGCTTCGGTGCGAGCGCCGCCGTCGGCACGGTTTCCGCGGCCACGACGCGGACGCTCGGAGGCTGCGTTGTCGGATTGTTCCTTGTCGGCAACAGGAGCGCTGGACTCGGAAGCCGACTCGGAGGAAGCCGTGTCGTCGAGCGGAAGCTGGTCGGGTGCACCGGCACGACGACCGGAAGCCCGACGTCCCCGCGTGCGACGCGGCGCCTCGGCCGCATCGTCGGTCGCCGCAGGCGCGGCCGCCGGAGCGTCGTCGACGGGAGCCTTGTCCGCTACGGCCGCAGCGCGACGCGATGTCTTGGGTGCCGCCTCGGCCTTCGGCTGCGCTTCGATCTTCGAAGGCGCGGCACCGCCTGCCTGACGTGCAGAAATTGCGGCGATCAGGTCGCCTTTGCGCATGCCCGAGATGCTCTTGATGCCGAGTTCTCCCGCGAGACTACGCAGCTCGGTGAGCACCATTCCGGACAGGCCAGCTCCGCGGCGCGTTTTCTCGGGCGCAGAGATCAGTTCCGTATCGGTCACGGAGGTCCTTTCCTTCCCTCGCTCGCAGTCTGCGCAGTCGAGGGTTCGTTCCGCAGCTCGAATCTCGTATCGAACCCGGATGTAGCCGTTCACGATCGACACGCTTCGGACAGACGACCGATTCCGATGCCGCGTGTGTGTTGCGGATGGGAATCGAGCCAGGAACGTCAACCACCCCGGACGTGGAATCCCCCGGATGCAGCAACTTGAATGCCCTGGTGAAAACCGGCGTCTGAAGCGCACGATGTACGGACGAACCTCAGAATAGCCCTGTTCGACACAGTCGGCAAGAACCGGTTACCGGCGAGTCACCCGATTCGGACGCCGTCGGCGACCTCGAGCTCGAGAACTTTCAGTCCTTCGCTGTCTGCCTGTTCCTTCATGTCCTGCGGAAACGGTTCCGTGCACAGAGCCAGTACCGTCGGCCCGGCGCCAGACAACACCGCCGCGATGCCGCGCGCGCGCAGTGACGAGATCCACTTCGTCGCGTCCGGCAACGCACTCGAACGCTGACCTTGATGCAACAGGTCCTCGGTCGCGGCCATCAACAGATCGGGCCTCTGTGTCAGCGCGACGACCGCGAGCGCTCCCCTGCTGACATTGAACGCCGCGTCGCGATGCGGGACCAATTCCGGTAGCAGACCACGGGTATGCGACGTCGACGATCGCTCCGAGGGTACGAGCGCGACGACGCGGATGTCCGGATGCACGGCAAGACGCACGGCCGAATAGGTGCGTTGCGTGATGCTCGCGCTTGCCGGCTCGCTCCACGACACGACGGCACCGCCGAGCACACTGGCCGACGCGTTGTCCGGATGACCTTCGAATTCGGACGACAACTGCACGAGTTGCTCGTCGCTCAGCGCGAGCGACGGATCGAGTTTCGCCGCGAGACCGTTGGCGGCCGCCAGTCCTCCGACGACCGCCGACGCCGATGATCCGAGACCACGCGAATGCGGAATGACGTTGTTGCACACCACATCCAGGCCGTCGGCCCAGACGCCTGCCGCCTCCAGCCCACGCTCGATCGCCCGTACGACGAGATGCGTCGGCCCCCACGGGACGTCGTCGGCACCTTCGCCCTGAACGTGGATGCTCAGACCCGACGTGGTCGTGGTGACGGTGACCTCGTCGTACAGGCCCAGTGCGATACCGAGGGTGTCGAACCCCGGGCCGAGATTGGCACTCGACGCAGGCACACGGGCGGTCACGGTCAGACCGGTCGGCAGCGTTGTCGTCATGGTCGCGGATTCTGTCACTACGCCAGCTCGAGCGCAGACGCCACAGCGACGGGATCGACCGGGATGGGTTCGACGACAGGCATTCCCGACAGTGCGGTGTCGGGGTCCTTGAGGCCGTTGCCGGTCACGGTGCAGACGACGGTCAGTCCGCTGTCCAGCCAGCCTTCCTTACGTGCGGCGAGCAGGCCGGCGATGCTTGCCGCCGACGCAGGCTCGACGAAGACACCTTCGGTCCTGGCGACCAGGCGGTAGGCCTCGAGAATCTCGTCGTCGGTGGCCGCACGGAACGCGCCGCCCGACTCTTCCTTGGCTGCGACCGCACCGTTCCACGACGCGGGCGAACCGATGCGGATCGCGGTGGCGATGGTTTCCGGATCCTTCACCGGTGCACCGCTGACGAGAGGTGCTGCGCCCGCGGCCTGGACACCGAGCATGCGCGGCTTGACCGACGTGATGCCGTCACGGAAATACTCGGAGTATCCACGCCAGTACGCGGTGATGTTTCCGGCGTTGCCGACCGGAAGTGCATGCACGTCAGGCGCTTTGCCGAGTGCGTCGCACACCTCGAACGCGGCCGTCTTCTGTCCCTCGATACGCACGGGGTTGACGGAGTTGACGAGGCCGATCGTCGGGAACTCGGCCGTGGTCTTACGGGCGAGCTCGAGGCAGTCGTCGAAGTTGCCCTGCACCTGAATGATCTTCGCGCCGTGCATGACTGCCTGGGCGAGCTTGCCCATTGCGATCTTGCCCTGCGGCACGAGCACCGCGCAGCCCATCTTGGCCTTGGCCGCGTACGCAGCGGCGGACGCCGACGTGTTGCCCGTCGACGCGCACAGCACAGCTTCCTGGCCGCGAGCGAGCGCGTCGGTGACGGCCATCGTCATACCGCGGTCCTTGAACGACCCCGTCGGGTTGAGCCCCTCCACCTTCAGATGTACGTCGCATCCGGTGATCTCGGACAGGTGCTCCGCGTGGATCAGCGGCGTGCCACCCTCGAGCAGGGTCACGGTCTTCCAGTCCGGTCCGAGAGCGAGGCGATCGCGGTACGCCTCGATCAGCCCTGGCCACGGCGTGTGAACGGTCATTCGGTGGTGCCTTCCAATCTGAGAACGCTTGCGACTGACGTGACGACGTCGAGCTTCTCGAGCGCCGAGACGGTTTCGGAGAGTGCGGAATCCGCGGCGACGTGGGTGACGACGACGAGGCGGGCGCCGTCGCCCGCATCCTGCTGACGGACTGTCGAGATACTGACGTCACGCTTGGAGAACTCGGCCGCGACCGTCGCCAGAACGCCCGGGCGATCGGCCACCTGCATGCTCACGTAGTACCGAGTGGGGATGTCTCCTATGGGCGCAACCTTGAGTTTGGCGTACTTCGACTCCAGCGGACCGCGTCCGCCGTAGAACTTGTTGCGTGCGGCCATCACCAGGTCGCCGAGCACGGCAGACGCCGTCGGCGAACCGCCTGCACCCTGTCCGTAGAACATGAGACGTCCTGCAGCCTCGGCTTCGACGACCACGGCGTTGAACGCGCCGTTCACCGTCGCCAGCGGGTGGTTCCGCGGAACGAGCGCCGGGTAGACGCGAGCGGAGATACGCTCCTTGCCCTTCGGCGTCGTGATGCGTTCGCAGATGGCGAGCAGCTTGATGGTGCAGTCGAGCGACCGTGCCGTCTGCAGGTCCTCCCCGGTGATCTTGCTGATGCCCTCGCGGTAGACGTCGCCCGCGGTGACGCGGGTGTGGAACGCGATCGACGCGAGAATCGCAGCCTTGGACGCGGCGTCGTAACCCTCGACGTCGGCGGTGGGATCCGCTTCGGCGTACCCGAGACGTCCCGCTTCGGCGAGCGTCTCGGCGTAGTCGGCACCCGTGTCGTCCATCGCGGACAGGATGAAGTTGGTCGTGCCGTTGACGATTCCGGCGACCTTGTTGACGCGATCGCCTGCGAGCGACTGCATCAGCGGGCGCACGACCGGAATGGCGCCCGCGACGGCAGCCTCGAAATACAGGTCGGCGCGGGACTTCTCGGCCGCGTCGTTGAGCTCGCCCGCGTACTCGGCGAGCAACGCCTTGTTCGCGGTGACGACCGACTTGCCCTTCTCGAGGGCCGAGAAGATCAGCTTGCGAGGAACGTCGATGCCGCCCAGCACCTCGACGACGAGATCGACGTCCTCGCGCTCGACGAGCGACGCCGGATCGTCGGTCAGCAACGAGGCGTCGACGCCACGATCACCGTCGATGCGACGCACTGCGATGCCCCGAATCTCCAGCGGCGCACCTACTCTCGCCTCGAAGTCGGCTGCGTTCTCGGTCAGAATGCGAACGACTTCGCTTCCGACGTTTCCGAGACCGAGAACGGCCACACCCAACGGCTTCGATGTCACGGCTGCACCTCCAAGCTGAGCAGATCTTCCAATGTCTCCCGGCGCAGAACGAGGCGGGACTTTCCGTCTTTCACTGCCACGACGGCAGGTCGAGTCAACAGGTTGTACCGACTGGACATCGAGTAGCAGTACGCACCGGTCGCGGCGACGGCCAACAGGTCGCCCGGTCCGACGTCGCTCGGCATCCACGTGTTCTTGATAACGATGTCGCCGCTCTCGCAATGCTTTCCGACGACCCGAGCGAGCACCGCATCCGATTCGCTGTCACGCGAGACCAACCTGCAGTCGTACTCGGCCTGGTACAGCGACGTACGAATGTTGTCGCTCATTCCACCGTCGACGCTGATGTAGCGGCGACGAGTCTTCGCATCGACCGTCACGTCCTTGGTGGTGCCGACCTCGTACAGCGTGACCGTGCCAGGACCGGCGATGGCGCGTCCCGGCTCGACGTCGATACGAGGCACCGGCAGGCCCACGGCCGCCGATTCGCTTGCGACGATGGACTTCAACTTCGCGGCGAGGTCCTCGACCGCGGGCGGGTCGTCACTGGCCACGTACGAGATGCCCATGCCGCCACCGAGATCGATGGTCGAGATCTGCGCAGTCTTGTCGGTACCGAACTCCGACACCACGTCTCGCAGCAGGCCCAGCAACTTGTGCGCGGCGAGTTCGAAACCGTCGACCTCGAAGATCTGCGAGCCGATGTGGCTGTGCAGTCCGACGAGTCGCAGGTTGTCGGCGGCGAAGACACGGCGAACCGCGTCCAGCGCCGAGCCGTCGGCCAGCGAGAATCCGAATTTCTGATCCTCGTGCGCGGTCGCGATGAACTCGTGCGTGTGTGCCTCGACCCCGACGGTGACGCGCACCAGGACGTCCTGAACGACACCGAGTTCTCCGGCGACGGCGTCGAGTCGGTCGATCTCGATGCTCGAGTCGAGTACGACGTGTTCGACCCCGGCTCGCACGCCTGCGGTCAGCTCGTCGATCGACTTGTTGTTGCCGTGCATGGCAATTCGGTTCGCCGGGAATCCCGCGGCGAGTGCGATGCCCAGTTCACCGCCGGAGCACACGTCGAGCGAGAGTCCCTCGTCGGCGATCCAGCGCGCTATCTCTCCGCACAGGAACGCTTTGGACGCGTAGTGAACTCGTGCCGGGTCACCGAACGCCGACGCCATTTCCCGTGCCCGCGAACGGAAGTCGTCCTCGTCGATGACGAACAGCGGGGTGCCGTACTGCTCGGCCAGTTCGGTGACCGGCACTCCGGCGAGGCGGACCACGCCGTCGTCGCCGCGAGCGGCGTTGCGCGGGAAGACATGCGCGGGAAGCGTTGTCATCTCCGACGCCGAGGCGGGTCGTTCCGTCCACGACTCCTTGGTCGCGACGTCGGCGTGCTTCGGACCGGCGGGATGCGCGTTCACATCCGCTCCGGTGCGCTGACGCCGAGCAGGTCGAGGCCGTTGGCCAGCACCTGCCGGGTTGCGTTGCCCAACGCCAAACGTGCGATGTTCACGGGGCCTGGCTCCTCGTCTCCTTGGGGAAGTACACGGCATGCACCGTAGAACCGGTGGTAGGCACCGGCCAGTTCTTCGAGGTACCGCGCAATGCGGTGCGGCTCACGCAGATTCGCCGCACTGGCTACGACGCGCGGGTATTCGCCGATCGTCCGGATCAGGTCGCCCTCCTGCTCCTGCGTCAGCAGGGACAGGTCCGGGTTCTCGGCGGACAGGCCCAGTTCGGCCGCGCCCCGTGCCAGCGACGCGAGCCGCGCGTGCGCGTACTGGACGTAGTAGACCGGGTTCTCGTTGCTCGCACTGGCCCACAGTTCGAGGTCGATGTCGATGCTCGAGTCGACCGACGAGCGCACGAGCACGTAGCGGGCCGCGTCGACGCCGATGGCGTCGACCAGGTCGTCGAGCGTGATGACGGTGCCCGCGCGCTTGCTCATCTTGACCGGGGCGCCGTCGCGCACCAGGTTGACCATCTGGCCGATGAGCACCTCGACGGTGTCGGGGTCGTCGCCGTACGCTGCCGCGGCGGCCTTGAGGCGACCCACGTAACCGTGGTGGTCCGCGCCGAGCATGTAGATGCACAGGTCGAAGCCGCGCTGGCGCTTGTTCTGGAAGTACGCGATGTCACCGGCGATGTACGCGGCGTTGCCGTCGCTCTTGATGACGACGCGATCCTTGTCGTCACCGAAGTCGGTGCTGCGCAGCCACCAGGCTCCGTCCTCGTGGTAGAGGCTTCCCGAGTTCTTCAGGTAGTCGACGGCCTTCTCGACCGCACCGGATTCGAACAGCGAGTTCTCGTGGAAGTACACGTCGAAGTCGACGCCGAACTCGTGCAGATTCTTCTTGATCTGCGCGAACATCAGGTCGACGCCGATGGACCGGAAGGTCTCGGCCTGTGCTTCGGGTGCCATCGCGAGCGCCTCGGGGCTCTTCGCGAGCACAGCCTGTGCAATTTCACCGATGTAGGCGCCCGCGTAGCCGTCCTCGGGCGCCGGTTCACCCTTCGCGGCGGCGATGAGCGAGCGGCTGAAGCGGTCGATCTGCGCACCGTGATCGTTGAAGTAGTACTCGCGTACCACCTCGGCTCCCTGAGCAGTCAGGATCCGGCCCAGCGCGTCGCCGACGGCTGCCCACCGGGTGCCGCCCAGGTGGATCGGGCCGGTCGGGTTCGCGGAGACGAACTCGAGGTTCACCTTGCGGCCTGCGAGCGCAGTTCCGTGGCCGTACGACGCGGCCGCGGTGAGCGCCTGGGCGACGATCGCGCCCTGCGCGTCCGCCGCGAGGCGAATGTTGAGGAATCCGGGGCCCGCGACGTCGGCGCTGGCGATCGCGGAGTCGGCGGCGAGGGCTTCGGCGAGCCAACCGGCGAAATCGCGCGGATTGGCGCCGGCTTTCTTGGCGACCTGAAGTGCGACGTTGGTCGCGTAGTCACCGTGCTCGGGGTTGCGGGGTCGTTCGACCGTCAGCTTCTGGGGCAGCACGGACGCGTCGAGACCGCGTTCGGCAAGCACCTTCGCGGCGGTCGCGTGTAGCAGTTCGGCAAGGTCGGCTGGAGTCACAGGTAGCTATCCTATGGTCTAGGGCAGGGTCGGTCGGCAGCCAGTACCTCATGAGGGCAGGCGTCACCCCCGGACGGCCTCAAAGCATGCGCTCAGAATGAGAACGTACAGTAATGGCGCCCTGCGATCTTGCAACCAGGTGCGCGGACACGTCGCACCTCCCACAACCGAAAGAGCGACGACAGCGATGCCCACGGGTTCCGATAGCGGCGGTCAGAGCAAGAAGTCGGCCGCCAAGGCCAACAAGGCCATCAAGGCCGCCAAGAGAAAGAGCGGCGTCCCGGCGACCAAATCCGGACGTCCGGGTCGGCAGATTCCCTGGCTGACGGTCGGAGCGATCGTCGTCGTGGTCGGTCTCATCGCGATTCTCGCGATCAACCTCGTTCCCAAGTACCAGCAGCGCGCCGAGACCCAGAAGTGGGAGCCGAGCGAGAGCAATCAGGACCCGTCGTCGCAGATCGCCGACGTGGTGAAGATGGAGTACCCGGCGGCGCTGCACGTCAGCCCGACCCAGCGCGTCGCGTACGACCAGACTCCCCCGTTCGGTGGACCGCACGATGCGGTGTGGGCCACGTGCACCGGCGTCGTCTACCCCGAGGCCATCCGTACCGAGAACGCCGTGCACTCGCTCGAACACGGCGCCGTATGGATCACGTACAACCCGGACGAACTCGGCGAGGATCAGATCTCCACTCTCGCCGACAAGGTCGACGGTGAGTCCTACATGCTGATGTCGCCGTACCCCGGCCAGGACTCCGCCGTGTCGCTGCAGTCGTGGGGCCACCAGCTGAAGCTCGACAGCGTCGACGACGAGCGCATCGATCACTTCATCGCTGCGCTGCGCCTGAACCGCTACGCATACCCCGAGGTCGGTGCCAGCTGCTCGACCGTGCCCGGCTCGTTCGATCCCGACAACCCGCCGCCGTTCGACGCGTCGGCTCCCGGGGCCGACGCCGTGCCGATGGACGGCGCGGGCATCACGCCCGACGCCAGCGAGACCGGCGCTACCGGTGGTCTGCCCGATGGCATGCAGCTTCCCTCCGATCTCCAACTCCCGACCGAAGCTCCGGCAGAACCGGCGCCCGCGTCCTGATGTCGGATCAACCCCGTAAGAAGTCCCAGGTCGCCGCGCTGGCGATCCTGGGACTGATCGCGGCCGTCGCCGTCGGATTCGCCCTCGGATTCCTCGCCAGGACCACCGTGCTCGGTGGCGACGACTCCGTGCCTGCAGCGGATTCGGTCGACGTCGGCTTCGCCCAGGACATGTCGGTGCACCACAACCAGGCCATCGACATGTCCTCGATCGCACTGACCAACGCAGCCGACCAGCCCGTGCGAACGCTCGCGTTCGACATGCTGACCTCGCAGCAGAACCAGGTGGGCCAGATGCAGGGCTGGCTGGCCATCTGGGACCGCGCTCCCGTCGGATCGAACGGCTACATGGGCTGGATGAAGGACGACGAAGGCCACTCCCACACGATGTCGATGGCCTCACAGCCGACAGGATCGGTTGCGGCCATGCCGGGCATGGCGACGGCCGACGAGCTCGCAGCATTGCGCCAAGCAACCGGCCCGGCCGTCGACGTGATGTTCCTGCAGTTGATGCTGCGGCACCACGAGGGCGGCCTGTCGATGATGGAGTACGCCGTCGACCACGCCGAGACTCCCGCTCTGAAGCGGCTCGCCGAATCGATGATCTCCACGCAGGAGAGCGAGGCCACGCTCATGAAGCAGATGCTCGCCGAGCGTGGCGCCCAACCCTTGGCGCCTAGCTAGAGACCGAGAACGTCCAGTCGGCCACCTCGGGCATGTCCTCGAGGTGCTCGACGACGTACTTCTCGTGCCGCGCGAGCTGGGACGTGCAGTAGTCGATCAGCTCTCCGCCCTTCTCGGGTACGCGACGCGACCGCCGTAGCGCCTCCAGCACGAGGTGGTAGCGGCTCATCTTGTTCAGCACGACCATGTCGAACGGTGTCGTCGTCGTGCCCTGTTCGTTGAAGCCGCGGACGTGGAACCGATCGGCACCCGTGCGTCCGTGCAGAAGCTCGTGCACGGCACGCGGGTAGCCGTGAAAGGCGAAGACGACGTCTGCATCGGCGGTGAACAGATCGACGAACTTCGTCTCCGGGAAGCCGTGCGGATGCTCCTCCGGCGTCAGCAACCCCATCAGATCGACGACGTTGACGACGCGCACCCGCAGGTACGGGACCCATTCGCGCAGAATCTGCGCGGCCGCGAGAATCTCCTGCGTCGGCACGTCACCGGCCGCCGCGAGCACGATGTCCGGCTCGCTCGGCGTCCCGGCCGTGTCGGTCTCGGTGCCTGCCCATTCCCAGATCGACGCGCCGGCCGCGCAGTGCTCGTGAGCCTGCTCCAACGTCAGGTACTGCAGGTGCGGCTGCTTGTCGACGACGATCAGATTGACGTGATCGCGGCTGCGCAGACAGTGATCGGAGATCGACAACAGCGTGTTCGAGTCCGGCGGCAACCAGACACGCACGACGTCGGGTGCCAGCGGGATGACTGCGTCGATCATGCCCGGCCCCTGGTGGCTGAAGCCGTTGTGATCGTTGCGCCAGCACGTGCTCGTCAGCAACACGTTGAGCGACGCCACCGGCTCACGCCAGGGCAGGTCCGCGGCGTGCTGCAGCCACTTGACGTGCTGGATCATCATCGAGACGCTGACCATCGCGAACGCCTCGTAGCTGGCGAACACGCCGTGTCCGCCCGCCAGCAGATAGCCTTCCAGCCAGCCCTCGCAGAGATGTTCACTCAGCACCTCCATGACGCGTCCGTCGGGCGAGAGGTGGTCGTCCCACTCCTCGATCGGCAGCTGCCAGCACCGGTCGGTCGCGTCGAACACCGCCGCCAGGCGATTGCTGGCCGTCTCGTCCGGGCAGAACAGCCGGAAGTCACCGCCACCGTCGTCGCGGGTGTTGTCCGCATAGATGTCGCGCATCAGCTCGCCGAGCACACGCGTCGTCTCGTGGAATCCGGCGCCGGGTGCCTCGATCGGGATCTCGTACTTCTCGAGCGGCGGAATTCGTAGCGGTCGTAGAAGCCTGCCGCCGTTCGCGTACGGCGTCGACCCCATGCGCTTGTCTCCCGACGGAGCAAGTGCCGCAAGCTCTTTCACCAGGGCACCGTCGTCGTCGAACAGGTTCTGCGGCTCGTAGGACCGCATCCAGGATTCCAACTGCGCGAGGTGGTCGGGGTCGGTGCGAACCCCGGACAGCGGAACCTGGTGCGCGCGAAAGGTTCCCTCGACGAGTGTGCCGTCGACGGTGTGCGGGCCGGTCCATCCCTTCGGGGTGCGCAGAACGATCGCGGGCCAACGCAAGTCTGGCTTCCCGCCGGAACGGGCAGTGCTCTGTATCGCACGAATCGTGTTGTGTGACTCGCGGATCGCCCGTTCGAGAGCCGGGAACACCTGCCGCGGATCGTCTCCCGATACGACGACCGGATCCCATCCCTGCCCGCGCAGGAATGCGTCGACGTCCTCGTCGCTGCTGCGGCCGAACACCGTCGGCCCCGCGATCTTGGCGCCGTTGAGATTCAGGATCGGCAGCACCGCGCCGTCCCGGCGGGGATTCAGGAACGCCGGTAGCTTCCACGATCCGGCGAGCGGGCCCGTTTCCGCCTCCCCGTCACCGATGACGCACGCGACGGTCAGATCGGGCCGATCGAACGCCGCGCCGCCCGCGTGCACGAGCGCGTACCCGAGTTCGCCGCCTTCGTGGATGCTGCCGGGGGTCTGGACGCTGACATGGCTAGGGATGCCGCCGGGCGACGAGAACTGACGGCAGAGCCGTCGAACGCCCTCGGTGTCGCGGGAAACGTGCGGATAGACCTCCGAATACGTGCCTTCCAGATAGGTCGACGCCACCAGCGCAGGCCCTCCGTGACCGGGTCCGGTCACGTACAGCCAATCCGAGTCGGTGTTCTTGATATGCCGGTTGAGCAGCGCATAGATCATCGACAGCGCCGGGCTCGTCCCCCAGTGGCCGAGGAGGCGAGGCTTGATGTGGGCCGCGGTCAGCGGCTCACCGAGGAGAGTGTTGTCCTGCAGATAGATCTGAGCGACGGTCAGATAGTTTGCCGCCGCCCACCATTTCAAGTCGAGATCCAGGTCGTCCGTCGAGTAGTCCTGTGCTGTCACCGATCATCCTTTCGGCTGGTCTTGACTGTCCCCCGTACCCACGACACTAGGTCGATTTCGGCTGCCGGGGGTGATGCGCTAGTCTTGGACCCGCCCTGGCCCCCGTAGCTCAGGGGATAGAGCGTTCGCCTCCGGAGCGAAAGGCCGCAGGTTCGAATCCTGCCGGGGGCACACCTTCTTCCATCACTCGATGCGAGTATGGCTGTGTGCCCGATCAAGTCGATTTCGACGACGTAGCCGACGAACTGTATTCGCTCGACCCCTCCGAGTTCGTCGCCGCGCGCAAGGACGCCGTCGCCCGCGCCCGTAAAGCCGGCGACCGAAAAACTGCCACCACCATCGGAGCGCTGCGCAAACCCACCGTCGTCGCGTGGATGGTCAATCTGCTGGTCCGCGAGGAACCCGAGGACGTCGCCGAACTGTTCGACCTCGGCGACAGTCTGCGCGAGGCTCAAAGACGTTCGGCCGCCGACGAGCTCAAGGAACTGTCCGGGGCACGCCAGCAGGCGATCCGGGCGCTGACGCGTCGCGCCGTGAAGATCGCAGCCGAGCACGGCAAACCAGGCGCCGACGACGCGGAACGTGAAATCGGTCAGACCCTGAACGCGGCTCTCGCAGATCCCGACGTCGGCGAGCGGGTCAGGGCGGGCCGCGTCGTCACGGCCGAGTCGTACAGCGGGTTCGGTCCCGCGATGCTTGCGTTGGCACCGGAGCTTCCCGACGAGGAAGAGGAGCCGGGCGCAGAGCAGACCACCGACGAGGAGACCGCCGACGAAGAGCCCGAAACCGTCGACCAGAAAGCCCTCGACGAGGCCAGGGAACAATTGGAGGAAGCGAAGGAGGACGAGGCGTCGGCGCGCGCCGACGCCGAATCCGCCCGCGCCGATGCAGAATCCGCCGAAGAGAACCTCGCCGAGGTCAAGGAGCGGCTCGCTCGACTGCGTAGCGAACTACACGAAGCCGAGGAGCAGGAAGCCGAAGCGCGTCGGACCGTGAAGTCGGCCGATCGTGAAGCCAGGCGCCTGAAGCGAGTGCTCACCGACGCAGAGGCGCGGACGGAGGAGGCGCAGAACGCGCTCGACCGCGCTAGGCAGGCTCGATGATGGCGGTGATGGTGGTGATGTCCCCTGCCGGGATCTCGAAGTGCTCGGTGACGGACACGGTCACGCCGCCGTCCAGGTCGAGCAGATAGCGCCCGACGACGCTGGTGCCCCACTCCCGGAAGGCGAGATCACGCACCGCGACGATGGGCTTGTACTGCTGTCCTTGTTCCAGGTCGTCGCGGATGAACTGGCCGGTGTCGCCGGTGCTGTTTCCGTTCTCGACGCGTCGGCACGCGTCGGCAAGTCGCAGTTTGGTGGCGTCGTGACTGACGAGAGCCTTGATGTACTCGCGTGCCATCGCGACCCGTCCGGAGTCGGCGTCGCGCGTCGCATGCGCGGCAATTCCGCGCAGCAGCGGCTCGGAAAGTTCCGGCCGACAGATCAGCAGATCCGGCACGTACGGATGAGAGTTGTTGTACGTCAACGGCGTTCCGTCGATTCGTGAGCAGTGCAGCCCGGCCGCCAGCGCAACACCGACGGGCGCGGCCGAGTCCCATTCCCACTGCCCACCGGAGTGGACGTACGCGTCGACGTCCCCGCGCACGACGGCCATCGCCTTGGCTCCGGCGGACCCCATCGTGACGACGTCGCCGCCGACGTCGGCCGCGAGCGCGTCCATGTAATACGGCGGGCGGCTGTCGCTGACGACGAGCTGCGGTCTGCGGTCCGACCGCGCCGGCAGGCTCACGTCCGCAGTCGAATACATGACGCCTGCAGCCGGTTGCGCGACGGCCGACGCCGTCATCCCCTTCCCTGCTTCCCACAGACCGACGTGCACGGCCCAGTCGGCGCGGTCGCTCATGCCGTATTCGCGTGATCCGTCGAGCGGATCGATGATCCAGACGCGTGAGGCGTCGAGGCGGGCGCGATCGTCGACCGACTCCTCCGAAAGCACCGCGTCGTCCGGACGGTCGGTCTTCAGCCGCGCGAGGATCAGGTCGTTGGCCTGCGCGTCGCCGAGACGGCCCAGTTCGCGTCCCGTCACGCTCGCGCCGTCCCGAATCTCCAGCAGCAACTCCCCCGCAGCGCGCGCGACGTCGGCGGCGAAGTGGGCGTCGTCCTCCAGCGAATACGTCACGCGCTCAACAATTCCACAATTCGCGCCGCTTGCGCCGCGGGATCGCCGTCCGACGGCCGCAGCACGAGGTCGGGGTGCTCGGGCGCCTCGTAGGGATCGTCGACGCCGGTGAACCCCGTGATCTCACCGGCACGCGCCTTGGCGTACATGCCCTTCGGGTCACGCTGTGCGCAGACCTCGAGCGGCGTGTCGACGTGGACCTCGAAGAACGGCAGGCCCGCACGGTCGTGGACACGTCTCGCGTCGTCGCGGTCCGCGCGATACGGGCTGATGAGGCAGGCAATGGCGACGAGCCCCGCGTCGGCCATCAGTCCGGCGACCTCGCCGACGCGTCGCACGTTCTCGGCGCGGCTCGTCCGACCGAATCCGAGATCGGAGTTGAGTCCGTGCCGCAGGTTGTCGCCGTCGAGCCGATACGCGGGCCTACCCGACGCCACCAGAATCCGCTCGAGTTCCGCCGCGATCGTCGACTTTCCCGACGCCGACAACCCGGTCAGCCACACGGTCGCCCCTCGGGTCGCGCGACTCTCGCGTTCGACTCGCGCAGCGTGCCACACGACGTTCGATGCCGTCAGAGCCGGCCCGCCGATCATCCCCGCTGCGACGGTGGCGCCGGTGCTCTCGTTCACGAGCAGAAAGCTTCCGGTCACGCGGTTGCGGCGATACGGGTCGAAGAACAGCGGGTTCTGCGTGCGGATGCGGACGCGGCCGATGTCGTTGAGCGACAACGACTCTGCCGACCTGTCTCGGTGCAGGGTGTCGACGTCCAGTCGATAGTCGAGTCGGGTGACATGCGCGATCGTGGAGTTGCTGGTGTGCAGCATCAGATAGCGATCTTCGGGCCGCAGTTCCGCGCCCTCGGCGAGCCAACACACCATCGCGTCGATGTCCGTGCCGATGTCGGGACGATTGTTCGGACGGCACAGCATGTCGCCACGGCCGACGTCGAGCGGATCGTCGAGTTCGAGACAGACTGCCGACGATGCGAATCCCTCGGTGATCTTCGCTCCGCCCGGTCCCCACACCGCCGAGATCCGCGTCCGAAAACCCGACGGAAGGACCACGATTTCGTCGCCCGGCGCGAACACACCTCCGGCGACCGTGCCCGCCAACCCCCGAAAGTCGCGATGCTCACCGTCGTCTTTCGGCCTGATCACGTATTGCACCGGGAACCGTGCGTCGATGAGGTTGCGGTCCGACGCGACGTGCACCTCCTCAAGAACGTGCATCAGAGAACCACCCGTGTACCACGGCATCGACTCGGTTCGGTGCACCACGTTGTCGCCGCCCAAGGCGCACATCGGAACGAACGTCAGATCGTGCACGTCGAGTTTGGTTGCGAACGAGGAGAAGTCGGCCTTGATCTCCTCGAATCGATCCTCGGACCAGTCGACGAGGTCCATCTTGTTGACGCACAACACCAGATGCGCGACGCCGAGCAACGACGCCAGGAACGCGTGACGCCTGGTCTGTTGGAGTACCCCGGCCCTGGCGTCGACGAGAATCAATGCGAGGTCGGCCGTCGACGCGCCCGTCACCATGTTGCGCGTGTACTGCACGTGGCCCGGCGTGTCCGCGACGACGAATTTTCTTTTCGGCGTGGAGAAGTAGCGGTAGGCGACGTCGATGGTGATGCCCTGTTCACGCTCGGCGCGCAGCCCGTCGGTGAGCAGGGCGAGGTCGACGTCGTCACCGCCGCGGGCGCGCGACGTTCGTTCGACGGCATCCCACTGGTCGTCGAAGATCGCCTTCGAGTCGTACAGCAACCGGCCGATGAGCGTCGACTTGCCGTCGTCGACGCTTCCTGCCGTGGCCACCCTGAGCAACTCGGACATCAGAAGTAGCCTTCCTTCTTGCGATCTTCCATGCCGGTGTCCGAGATTCGGTCGTCGGCGCGCGTTGCACCGCGTTCGGTGGTGCGTGTTGATGCGATCTCGGCGACGACGGCAGCGGGATCGTCGGCTGTCGAGCGGACGCACCCGGTGCACGTGGCGTCGCCGACGGTGCGGAAGCGGACGAGCGCGTCGAACGGCTCGTCGTCCCGTATGTCGACGAACCGTGTTGCTGCCAACAGCATTCCGTCACGCGACACGACCTGCCGCCGGTGCGCGTAGTACAGATTCGGCAGCGCGATGCCTTCGGCCGCGATGTACTGCCATATGTCGAGCTCGGTCCAGTTCGACAGAGGGAACACCCGACAGTGCTCACCGCGTTGGTGACGACCGTTGTACAGCTGCCACAGTTCCGGCCGCTGTTTGCGTGGATCCCACTGCCCGTGCTCGTCGCGAAAACTGAACACGCGTTCCTTCGCGCGCGCCTTCTCCTCGTCGCGGCGCGCTCCCCCGAACACCGCGTCGAAGTTCCTCTCCTCGATCGCACGCAGCAACGTTCTGGTCTGCAGACGATTCCGAGAGCCGCCCGGATCCGGAATCGACCGGCCCGCGTCGATGTCGTCCTGCACTCGCGCGACGATGAGCGGGATGCCGAGGCGGGCGACCGTACGATCCCGGAAGTCGATGACCTCGTCGAAGTTGTGGCCGGTGTCGACGTGCAACGCCGCGAACGGGATTCGGGCGGGCCAGAACGCCTTCGCTGCGACATGCAGCATGACGACGGAGTCCTTGCCGCCGGAGAACAGCAGCACCGGTCGTTCCGCGGTGGCCGCCACTTCCCGAAAGATGTGCACGGCCTCGGCTTCGAGCGCGCCGAGGTGCGACAGTGCGTACTCGGTCGATGCCACGGCACACTCCTTCGCAATGGAACCCGTTGCAACTGCCCTTCTGGTCATTGACCAGCAACACCATGCACCATATCCTCATATACTAGAACCTGTTCTACATTTGATCGTGACAATCGGAACGAGGAGATGCGCGTGCTCACCGAGGCATTCACCGACGCGATCGCGGCGGCCGAGAAGATCGTCGAGGAGGCGCCACACGCACGCGACGAGCGCGATCTCGCCGAGGGCCTCGACTATCTGGCCGGCAACATTCAGGCGTCGATCCAGATGGCGTGGGCATACGATCCCGACTTTCCGCACTTCGCGTCGTCCACCGGCCCGTACACCAAGATGGGCCTGGACAACCCGGACACGCTGTACTTCCACGCGAACATCCGCGACGACGAGGAGTACATCGTCTCCGGAAGGCGCGGGACCACAACCGATCTGAGCTTTCAGATACTGAAGGGCGATTATTCGCCCGTCGACGTCCCGGACAGCCTCACCGCATTCGACGATCGACAGATCGAGATCTCACCCGACGGTAGCTTCGAACTCCACTTCGGCCCGGCGTCGGACCTACCGAACCACTTCACGCTGGGCCCGGGATCGTCGATGCTGGTCGTGCGCGAGGTCTACGGCGACTGGTCCGCCGAGCGCGGCACCCTGACCATCCGTCGCGTCGGGAGCGACGGCGACGCACCACCGCCGCACTCCAAAGAGGCTGTCGCGAAACGGTATTCGACGGCAGGCAAGATGCTCGTCGGCCGGCTGCGCACATTTCTCCAGTTTCCGCAGTGGTACTACCTGAACCTCGACGTCAACACGATGACCGAGCCGCGGCTCACGCCAGGAGGACTCAGCACCCAGTACTCGTCGGCCGGACACTACGAGCTCGGCGCGGACCAGGCGATGATCATCACCGTCCCGAAATCCGATGCGCCCTATCAGGGATTCCAACTCGGCAGTCTCTGGTACATCTCGCTCGACTACATCGATCATCAGACGTCGCTGACGTCGGAGCAGGCACAGGTTGACCCCGACGGCAACATCCGACTGGTCGTGAGCGAACGAAATCCCCACGTGACCAACTGGATCGAGACCACAGGGCACTCGCGCGGGTACGCACAGTTTCGGTGGCAGCGCGTATCCCGAGCCATGACCGCAGCCGACGGACCGATCATCGAGGTGGTCGACTTCGACCAAGTGGCCTCGCGGCTGCCGTTCCACGAACTCAACAAGATTTCCGACGACGACTTCGCCCGGCGGATCGCCGCACGCCGCGATGCCGTCGCACGACGGATGCTCGGATGACCGGTCTGCTCGACGGCTCCGTCGTCGTCGTCTCCGGCATCGGCCCCTCACTCGGCAGGTCCATCGCGCTGCGGTGTGCAGCCGAAGGCGCCGATCTGGTGTTGGCCGCCCGCACCGCGAGCTACCTCGACGACGTCGCGAAGGAGGTCGCCGGTCTCGGTCGGCAGGCGGTCGCCGTGCCCACCGACATCACCGACGAGGCGTCGGCGACGAGGTTGGTCGTCAAGGCCGTCGACGCGTTCGGGCACGTCGACGCGCTGATCAACAATGCTTTCGCGATCCCGTCGATGAAGGACCTCGCGCACACCGAGCCCGCGAGCATCAGGGCAGGGCTCGAACTGTCGCTGTTCGGGACACTGCGCCTGTCGCAGCTGTTCACTTCCGCATTGACGAAGTCCCGCGGTTCGATCGTCATGATCAATTCTGCGGTCATCCGACACTCCCAGCCGAAGTACGGTGGCTACAAGATCGCCAAGGCGTCGCTGCTGGCGATGTCGCAGACCCTGGCGAGTGAACTCGGACCGCAGGGGATCCGCGTCAACACCGTTGCGCCGGGCTATATCTGGGGTTCGACGTTGAAGAGCTACTTCGAGCATCTGGCCCAGAAGTACAGCACGACGAGCGAACAGATCTATCGGCAGACCGCGTCGACCATGGATCTACGACGGCTGCCCGAACCCGACGAGATCGCCGACGCCGTCGTGTTCCTCTCGTCGTCGCGCGCACGGGCGATCACCGGCCAGTGTCTGGACGTGAACTGCGGCGAATACCACCACTAGGAGCGGCGATGACCAGCACGGAACGCACCGACGTCGGCACCGTCGCCGATCTGCACGCGTCGGCGACGAAGGCCACCGGCTTGTCCGACTTCGGCTCCGACGACTATCGCGAGGCGCTCGCCGTGCTGCTCGAATCGTATCGGCGGGACGCCGAACTGACCGCCGCCGGTTCGAAGATGCACCGCTACTTCCTGCGTGGCGCGCTGATCGCCCGATTGCTGAGCGAGCAGGCGTGGGCACAACACCCGGAGTACGCGTCGGTGCCGATCGAGCGGCCGATCTTCGTCACGGGCCTGCCTCGCACGGGAACCACTGCGCTGCATCGACTTCTGACCGTCGACCCGTCGCATCAAGGGTTGGAGATGTGGCTGACCGAGGTACCTGGGCCGCGTCCACCCCGCGAGACGTGGGACGCGAATCCCGTGTTCGCCGCACTGGAGAGAGGCTTCGCGCAGCATCACGTCGACCATCCCGAATTCATGGGTGTGCACTACATGTCGGCCGCCGAGGTCGAAGAATGCTGGCAGCTGCTGCGGCAGTCCGTGCAGTCGATCGCGTACGAGTGCCTCGCCTATCTGCCGACGTACTCGTCGTGGCTCGCCCAACAGAGCTGGCTCGGCGCGTACCGGCGGCACCGCCGCAACCTGCAGCTCATCGGACTGCACGACACCGACCGCCGATGGGTGCTGAAGAACCCGAGCCACCTGTTCGCGCTCGACGAGTTGCTGCAGGTCTACCCGGACGCGCTCGTCGTCCAGATGCACCGCGAACCGGCCACGATCATGCCGTCGATGTGCAGTCTCGCCGAACAGGCCACCGCCGGCTGGAGCGAGAAGTTCACCGGCGACGTCATCGGGCGCACACAACTCGACCTGTGGGAGCGTGGGCTCGAGGTGTTCGCGGCCGCGCGGGCCACGGCCGATCCGACGCAGTTCCACGACGTCGACTATCACGACTTCGTCGCCGACCCTCTCGGCACTGTCGAATCGCTCTATCGCCACTTCGGACTCCGCCTCACTGCGGAGGCGCGTACGCGGATGTCGACCCTGCACGCCGAAAGCCGTAGCGGCAACCGCAGACCCGCACACCGCTACGCTCTCAGCGACTTCGGCCTGGACAGACGCGAAGTGGAGCGGCGGTTGGGGGCCTGCTGAGCACACGCTCTATCGTTGCTCCCATGGCGACGCGCTGGCAGAACGAGAACACCCCGGACCACTCGCGACGCTACATCGAACGTTTCGACCGACTCGCGGCACAGGGCGTCGACCTGCACGGCGAAGCGCGAATGGTCGACGCGCTCCTGTCTCCCGCAAGTTCCGTCCTCGACGCCGGGTGCGGTACCGCACGTCTCGGCGCCGAACTCGCGCGCCGGGGTCACACCGTCACGGCCGTCGACCTCGATCCGGTGTTGGTCGAAGAAGCCCGCACACATCCGAACATCAGCGTGCACCTCGCCGACCTCACCGACTTCGACCTCGGGCAGACGTTCGACGCGGTCGTCGCAGCCGGCAACGTCATGGTGTTCATGACACCGGGAACCGAACGGACGGCACTCGAACGTGTTGTCGCACATATGAAACCGACAGGTGTGTTCGTCGCCGGTTTCGCGACGGACCGGCAGTACACCGTCGAGCAGTTCGACGACGACCTCGCCGCCGCGGGCTTACGCGTCGAACAGCGGTTTGCGACGTGGGACCTCCGTCCCTGGCACCCCGGCGCGGACTGGGCGGTCACGGTCGCCCGGTTGGGTCTTTAGCCACTTCTTCTCGTCTCCGACGCGTCCTAGCGTGGGAGGGTAGGACCTCGCATGAGGACGATCGTGACGAACACAGGCACGTGGGTGTACGCCGTCGTCGGAGACGGCCCGATCGACGCCGACCTTCCACCCGGCGTCGCGGGCGAACGCGTCCGCGTGATCGAGGCAGCCGGGTTGACTGCGGTGGTGGGGTCCGTCCCCTTCGACACGTTCGGCGACGAGGCGCTGCATCGCAATCTGGAGAAAGCCGACTGGCTCGACGACGTCGCTCGCGTACACGACGGCGTCGTCGGCGCTGTGGCACACACGGCCGACACGGTTCCGATGCGACTCGCGACCGTCTACTCGGACGACGACCACGTGCGGGCGACGCTGAGCGCACGTCGAACCGCGTTCGACACCGCCCTACGCCGAATTGCAGGCCGGGCCGAGTGGGGTGTGCGTGGCCGATACGTCGTTGCCTCGTGACAACGACGACGAGCCGTCCTCGCGCGCAGACATCGAGCTTTCCGTCGCTGCCGACGCGAACGACGTGTACGCCGCATTGCTGGAGGCAGCGGTGGCTGGTCGCCGGCGAGAGCCCGCGGCGCCCGAGCTCGCCGGCTCCCGTCCGTGGATGCCGCTCGTCAGCACATACCTCGTCGAACGGCGCCGCACGGGTGATTTCGCCGCGGCGGTGTCGTTTCTGAATCGCACCTACGCACGCCTCGAACTAGAACTGACGGGTCCGTGGCCGCCGTACTCGTTCACCGGCATCGACGAGGACCCGGGCCCGTCGTGATGCACGATCACTCGGTCACCGCGTCCGGTAGCGCGTCGAACCAGTCCAGCGTCGCCTGTTCGTAGCGGATGCCGAAATCCAGAGTGGCGGAATCGAATACGGACCGGTGATCCTTGCTCCTGGCCCACTCCTGGCGGTATCGCGCAAGCACCTCCTCGTGACGCCGGCGGTGTTCTTCGAGAATCTCGGCACGCCGGGTCGGATCGAGGTGCGCAGCGAACGCGATGGTGAGCAGCAGCGGGTGCCGAATGGTGGCTTCGCCGGGATCGCGGTCGATCCACCGAGCGAACGCAGCCCTACCCTCGTCGGTGATCGTGAACGGCTTCTGCGCCCGTGCACCCTGGGCGCCCGGAGCGACTAATCCGCGCGACGACAGACTGGTCAGCTCGCGATAGACCTGGCTACGCGTCACCGTCCAGAAGCCGCCGATGCAGGCCTCGGCCGTCGCATGCAGGTCCCATCCGGTCATCGGGCCGTCGTGCAGGAACCCGAGCAGCGACGCGGCGGTGGCGTTCAGTGGGGTGTCGGTCACGAATTCATCGTCACACACCTTGACATTCCACAGTGGTAGGTCGAAGCTTGAAACCGATGACATTCCACAGTGGAATGTCAGCTCCGAACGGTCTGGAGTCTGCGATGTCCTATCAACCGTCCACGTCCCACTCACCTGCGTCACGCGTGTCCGACGCCGAACGCGATTCGGCAGTCGAGGCCCTCACCGGCCACGTGTCGACGGGTCGGCTGTCGATCGACGACTTCGACGCCCGTGCCGCACGTGTCTACTCGGCCGTGACGCGCGCGGATCTGACGTCGGTGTTCGACGACCTGCCGCAGGCAACTGATCCTGAGGTCTCCGCGAAGCCGGTCCGGCGTGATCACGAGATCGCGGCGTGGGCAGGCGTCGGCGTGCTGTGCCTGGTCATCTGGGCTGTCACGTCGGTTGCGACGGGCGGCGTTCTGTACTTCTGGCCGATGTGGGTGATCGGGCCGTGGGGAGCAATGCTGGCGCTGCAACGCGTGACCGGCATACGGATGCCGATGGGCTGCGCGGGGCGTCGGGTCTACGACTGAACGATCGACGCGATCTGGAACCGTGCACCCAGCGGGTCCGCGATGCCCGCGATGCGTCCGAACGGGGAGTCCTTTGCGGCGTCGACGACCGTCCCTCCGAGTGCGGTCACTTTCTCGACTGCAGCATCGGTGTCGTCGACTCCGAAATAGAGCCGCCAGTGCGACGGGACGTCGGCCTGCAGGTATCTGTCGGCGTCCATGATGCCCGCCACCATGTCACCAGCGACGAAGCCCTGGGAGTACCGGAACTCGTCCGTGTCTCCCAGAACGCCGTACGTCCATCCGAACACCGACTCGTAGAACTCCAGTGCAGCGCCGTAGTGGTGCGTGAATTGCTCGTGCCAGACGGGTGTGCCGTGCTCACCCCACAGCCCGTAGCCGCGATGCCGGTCGGCCTGCCAGATGCCGGTGACCGCTCCCCCGGCGTCGACCACCAGCGCCATGGCGCCCTGATCACCGACTTGCATGGCAGGACACAGCACCTGCGCGCCCGCGTCGACGGACTTGTCGACGCTCGCCTTCGCGTCGGCGGACGCAATGTAGGTGTTCCACACGTTCGTGATCGTGGCGCCGGGCATCTGCCCGCCGAGACCCGCCACCGGCACGTCGTTCTTCAGGAACGTGGTGTACCCGCCGTACTCGGCTTCCTTGCTGACATCGGCTTCCCATCCGAACAGGCCGTTGTAGAACGACACGACGGTGCGGGGATCCGAACTGGTCAGATCGACCCAGCACGGAGCATCGACCAGGTAATCCTTGGCAGGCATGCACACAAGGTACGCGGATGGTACGACACTCACAGCACATCGGCAGGGGCAATGCATGTTTCCTCACAGCCGATCCGTGGAATGTCTCGAGCATGGCTACATACCAGTTACGCGGCGCAGACGACGCCGTACTCGCGCAGACCGAACTGCCCTCCGACACCCGCGCGATGGCGTGGATGGTCTCGGCAGCCACCGTCAACCGTCGCGCGCTCGACGGCCGACGATGGGAAGGCTTCCGGCTCGACGACTCCGGATGGGAGCACCGATTCTCGGGTGCGCACCGGGCCGCGACTGCGCCACCGGTGCGCGCTTAGTCGGACTCCGCTACAACTTTTCGCGCACGGGCGGCGTAGCCGCACATACGTGGGAAGATGGAACGCATGTCTGCATCGTCGCCTCTCCCGCTCGATCCCATCGCAGAAGCCCACCGTCAGTGGACCAAGCATGGATGGGGAGACGTGGCCGACGGGATGGCTGCCGTCACATCGCTGATGCGCGCGCAACAGATCATGCTCGCCCGCGTCGAGGAAGTGCTCAAGCCCACAGGACTTACGTTCTCGCGCTACGAATTACTGACACTGCTCACGTTCACGAAGAACGGCGCGCTGCCGATGGCGAAGGCCAGCGCCCGCCTCCAGGTTCACCCGACGAGCGTCACCAATGCCGTCGACCGACTGGAGGCTGCGGGATACGTCCAGCGCACACCGCATCCCAGCGATCGCCGCACGACACTCGTGGAGATCACCGAGTCAGGTCGCGCGCTCGCTGTGGATGCCACCGAGAAACTGAACGACCAGGTGTTCGGCAAGCCGGGACTGGCCAAGGAACGCCTGACGTCGCTGGTACGCATTCTCGCCGAACTGCGTCGTGCCGCGGGCGATTTCGACGACGCAGGCACCGGTTCTGCCTGGTAATTCGGTAGAGCGCTCATGACGAAGGGGCTGCGCTCGCGTGAACGCGCGAGAGCAGCCCCTTAGTCGTGGCTCAGCGGTGGGTGAACTTCGCCTGCCGCTTCTCGATGAACGCGGTCATGCCTTCCTTCTGATCGTCGGTGGCGAACGTCGAATGGAACAGACGACGCTCGAACCGAACACCCTCTGCGAGAGTCGATTCGAAGGACCGGTTGACCGCATCCTTCGCCATCATCGCGACCGGTAGCGACATCTCGGCGATCGTCGTCGCAGTCTCGAGTGCGTCGTCGAGCAGTTCCGCAGCGGGCACGATGCGAGACACGAGACCGGCGCGCTCGGCCTCGTCGACCTTCATGTTGCGGCCGGTCAAGACCATCTCCATCGCCTTGGCCTTGCCGACGGCACGCGTAAGGCGTTGCGATCCACCGATTCCCGGAATGACACCGAGCTTGATCTCGGGCTGACCGAACACTGCGGTATCCGACGCGATCAGCACGTCGCACATCATGGCAAGTTCGCACCCGCCACCGAGCGCGTAGCCCGACACAGCGGCAACGATGGGAGTGCGTGCGGCGCTGAGTCGATCCCAAGCACTGAAGAAGTCGTCCTGGTACACGTCCATGTACGACTTCGGCTGCATCTCCTTGATATCGGCGCCTGCCGCGAACGCCTTCTCCGAACCCGTGATCAGGATGGCACCGATGCCTTCGTCGGCGTCGAGATCCTCGACGGCTCCGACGACTTCACGCATCAGCTGGGAGTTCAACGCGTTCAGGGCCTTCGGCCGATTCAGCGTGATGATGCCGACGCGGCCGCGACGCTCGAGCAGGATCGTCTCGAAGTCGGTCATTCGGCCGCCCCCGTCGAACGCTCGCGGATGTCGTTGATGATGCCGGAGAAGTCGACATCGGTTCCGCCGCCGGAGGTTTCCTTGAACTTGGAGTAGATCTCCGCCGCCTGCAGGCCGAGAACTCCCTCGACGCCGTTGGCGCGCAACGCGTTCGCCGCCAGACCGAGATCCTTGTCCATCAACGCGGCCGCGAAGCCCGGCTTGTAGTCGTTGTTGGCGGGGCTCGTCGGAACCGGGCCAGGGACAGGACAGTTGGTGGTCAACGCCCAGCATTGACCCGACGCCGTCGACGACACGTCGTACAGCGCCTGGTTGCTGAGGCCCAACTTCTCGCCGAGTACGAACGCCTCGCTGATCGCGATCATGGAGACACCGAGAATCATGTTGTTGCAGATCTTCGCGGCCTGGCCGTTGCCCGCCTGACCGCAGTGCACGACCTTGCGTCCCATGACGTCGAGAACCTCTGCAGCGGACGCGAAGTCCTCCTCGGAACCGCCGACCATGAACGTCAGCGTTCCCGCCGCGGCACCACCGACGCCACCCGACACGGGCGCGTCGAGACCGCGGTGGCCCGCTGCCTCGATCAGCTTGTGTGCGGCATGGGCGTCGGCGACGTCGATGGTGGAGCTGTCGATGAACAGCGTCCCAGGTGTCGCAGCAGGCAGCAGTTCCTCGTAGAGACCGAGGACGAGACGCCCGTTCGGAAGCATCGTGATGACGATGTCCGCACCCTGCACGGCCGCGACAGCCGAATCGACGACGGTCACCCCGTCCGACTTCGCCTGCGTCAAAGCAGCTTCGACGAGATCGAAGCCCTGGACCGTATATCCGGCCTCGACGAGATTCGCTGCCATCGGGCCACCCATGTGGCCGAGGCCGACGAAGCCGATCGTCTTCCCACTCATGCGTTCTTCTCCAGACCTAGTTCGGTGTCACCCAACGGCGCGAAGTACCGATCGACGTCGGCGTCGGTCACGTCTGCGAGTGTTGCAGGCGACCACTTCGGATTTCTGTCCTTCTCGACCACCTGCGCACGGATGCCTTCGACGAGATCGTGCGACTCGAGCGATGCGAGAGACACGCGGTACTCGTCGTTCAGTACCTCTTCGAGCGACGACGCCGCGGCCGCACGCCGCAGCGACTTCAGCGTCACTTTCAAAGACACCGGCGACTTCGACTCGATGTCCGACGCCGCCTTCTCCGCGTCGGGAATTCCACTGCCGCGCAGCCCTTCCACGATCGCTTCGACGATGTCCGCACCGTAGTAGCGGTCGATCCATTCGCGCGACGCGGCGAGCGACGACGCCGGAGCCTCGTCGGTGAACTCCTCGAGCGCCGCCGACAACGAGCCGGTCTCGAGCGCGTCGTAGAACTTCTCGAGGTTCTCCGACGGCATGTAGTGATCGGCGAAGCCGGCGGCGATGGCGTCGCCTGCATCCATGCGAGCGGTCGTCAGACCGAGATGTGTTCCGAGCTCGCCGGGGGCACGCGAGAGCAGGTACGTGCCACCGACGTCGGGAACGAAGCCGATCCCGACCTCGGGCATCGCGATCTTCGAGCGTTCGGTGACGATGCGGGTGTTGCCGTGCGCCGACAATCCGACGCCTCCACCCATGACAACGCCGTCCATGATGGCGACGTAAGGCTTGTCGAAGCGCGCGATCGCCGCGTTGAGGACGTACTCGTCGCGCCAGAAGTCCTTGGACCCGCTACCGCCGTCCTTGGCGTCGTGATAGATCGACACGATGTCGCCGCCCGCGCACAGCCCACGCTCGCCGGCGCCGACGAGGAGCACCAGTTCGACCTCGTCGTTCGATGCCCACTCGTCGAGCTTCGGCGCAATCTGTTGCACCATCGCATGATTGAGCGCGTTGATGGCTTTCGGTCGGTTCAGCGTGATCCGGCCGACGCCGCCGCGGACGTCGAACAGAACTTCGGGCTCTGTGCCCCCTGGTCGTTCCGCCGGCTCTACTGCTGTCATGCTGCTCCTACTATCGAGCGAGCCACGACGACTCGCATGATCTCGTTGGTTCCTTCGAGGATCTGGTGCACGCGGAGATCGCGGACGATCTTCTCGACACCGTACTCGGCAAGATACCCGTAGCCACCGAGCAGTTGCAGCGCATCGTTGGCGACCTCGAAGCCTGTGTCGGTGGCGAATCGCTTTGCCATCGCGCACAGTTCGACCTTGTCCGGCGCGTTGTTCTGCAGAGCATCCGCAGCACGCCACAGCATGGTGCGTGCTGCTTCGAGCTCGGTCTTCATGTCCGCCAACCGGAACTGCAAGGCCTGCTGATCGAGCAGTCTGCTACCGAACGCCTTACGGTCCAACAGATACGCGACAGCCTTCTCCAGCGCGCTCTGCGCGCCACCGATCGAACACGCCGCGATGTTGAGACGGCCGCCGTTGAGGCCGTTCATCGCGATGCGGAAGCCCTCGCCCTCACCGCCGAGCAAATTCGCCGCAGGCACTCGGACGTCCTCGAAGATGACCTGACGCGTCGGCTGCGCGTTCCAGCCCATCTTCTTCTCGTTCGCACCGAACGACAGGCCCGCCGAATCCTTCGGCACGATGATCGCCGAGATCCCCTTCGGACCCGCATCCCCGGTACGCACCATCACGACATAGACATCCGACGTTCCCGCACCGGAGATGAATTGCTTGACCCCGTTGAGGACGTAGTCGTCGCCGTCGCGAACAGCCTTGGTGGACAGGGCCGATGCGTCGGAGCCCGCCCCCGGCTCGGTGAGGCAGTAGCTGCCGAGCTCGTCCATCGAGCACAACCCCGGCACCCACTGACGACGTTGCTCGTCGGTGCCGTAGGTGTCGATCATCCACGTCACCATGTTGTGGATCGAGATGTACGCCGCCAGCGACGGATCACCCGTCGCCAACTGCTCGAAGATCCTGGCCGCGTCCACACGTGTCAGACCCGACCCGCCGACTTCCTCGTCGACGTAGATTCCGCCCATTCCCAGACCCGCTGCCTTACGCAACACGTCCACCGGAAAGTGCTTGTTCTGATCCCACTCGACGGCATTCGGCGCCAGGAACTCGTCGGCGAAATCCCTCGCCGTGGAGTTGATGGCCTTCTCGTCCTCGGTCAATGTGAACATGGATCAGTCCATGTTGGGGATGACGAAGTGGTTCGAGGCAGCTGCCTCCTTGGTGCCGGACGGCCACCGCTGCGTGACGGTCTTGGTCTTGGTGTAGAAGCGCACCGAGTCGGGGCCGTGCTGGTTGAGATCGCCGAAGCCGGAACGCTTCCAGCCACCGAAGGTGTGGTACGCGATCGGCACCGGGATCGGAACGTTGACGCCGACCATGCCCACCTGCACACGCGTCGTGAAGTCGCGGGCGGTGTCACCGTCGCGGGTGAAGATCGAGACACCGTTGCCGTACTCGTGCTCGGTCGGCAGACGCAGCGCGTCCTCGTAGTCCTTGGCGCGCACCACGATCAGGACAGGGCCGAAGATCTCTTCCTTGTAGATGCGCATGTCCGTGGTGACCTTGTCGAACAGCGTTGCACCGGCGAAGAATCCGTTCTCGTGGCCTTCGAGACGGAAGTCGCGGCCGTCGACGACGAGCTCGGCGCCCTCGTCGATACCGATCTGCGTGTAGTCGTTGACTCGCTTCAACGCGTCGGCTCCGACGAGCGGACCGAAATCGGCGTCCTCGTCGTCGCTGCGACCGATCTTCAGCGTCGCGACGCGTTCCTTCAGCTTGGCGACGAGCGCATCAGCGGTCTCCTCGCCGACGGGCACTGCGACGGAGATGGCCATGCACCGCTCGCCCGCCGAGCCGTACGCAGCCCCCAGCAGAGCGTCGGCGACCTGGTCCATGTCGGCGTCGGGCATGACGAGAGCGTGGTTCTTCGCACCGCCGAAGCACTGGGCGCGCTTGCCGTTCTTGGCGGCTTCCTCGTAGATGTACTGCGCGATCGGCGTCGAGCCGACGAAGCCGATGGCCTTGACACGGTCGTCGTTCAGCAGCACGTCGACGGCGTTCTTGCCGCCGTTGACGACATTGAAGATGCCCGGGGGCAGACCTGCCTCGAGGAACAGCTCGGCCAGCTTCAGGGGCACGGACGGGTCACGCTCGGACGGCTTGAGGATGAACGCGTTACCGCAGGCGATGGCCGGGCCTGCCTTCCACAGCGGGATCATCGCCGGAAAGTTGAACGGGGTGATACCCGCGACGACGCCGAGAGGCTGACGCATCGAGTAGACGTCGATGCCGCCGCCCGCGCCCTCGGTGAACTCGCCCTTGAGCAGGTGCGGGATACCGGTCGCGAACTCGACGACCTCGAGGCCACGCTGGATGTCGCCCTTGGCGTCGGCGATGGTCTTGCCGTGCTCGGACGACAGCAAACGTGCCAGCTCGTCCATGTCGCGGTTGATCAGCTGCAGGAACTTCATCAACACGCGGGCACGGCGCTGCGGGTTCCAGCGCGCCCACTCGACCTGCGCCTGCTCGGCGTCGGCGATGACGGCCTCGACCTCGGCATCACTGGCGAGAGGCACCCTGGCCTGAACCTCACCGGTGTTGGGGTCGTAGACGTCGCCGAAGTTGCCCGACTCTCCGGGGACATGCTTGCCGCCGATGAAATGCGTGAGTTCGCGAGCCATTGAAATCCGTCCTAACAGGTACGAGAAGGTGAAGTGTGCTCATCCTATAGTCGGACTTCCATGTATGTCGAGGGGTCTCGCTACGTGCGCGCGAATGTATAGCGGGCTATACATTCGCGCGCACGTGGGGCGAAGCCCCCTACAGCCGTCGATAGAACGCCCTCAGATCCTCGACACCCCGCGTGACCTCGTGCTCGTCCGATCCCGTCGACCGCAGGGCCCGCCTGAGCACCATCATGTCGAGGTCGTCCACGGCGGGTGCGAAGTCGGGTTTCGGCAGCGCCGGGAACTCCATCTCGTCGCCGAACCAGTCGTCCGTCCCGACCTCGACCTCCGCCTCACCGACTCCCTCGATCAACTGGTCGAGATCCACCCCGCGCAGCGTCAGGATCGTCGTCGCGGACGCGTCGATGTGCTCGGCCGCGATGTACATCAGCGCGGCCGCGTGCTTGCACGGCCACCCGTCGTCGGGGCAGGTGCAGTCGAAGTCGAGTTGCCCCTTGTCGTGCGGCAGCAACGTCGACGCCAACGCCTGCGGTATCGCGTTGGATGCGAGTTCCGCGAGCATCCCCGGATTCGACGACACTCGATCCACCAGCGCGTCGATCTGCCCCGAGGACAGTGGATCGACCATCACCGACGCCGAGAACGGCTCGAGCTGACTGCCCTGCACCTCGCCGTAGATCTGCCCGCGCTCGACGCCGAGGTTCAGCACCTGTCCCCCACGCGCGTACGTTCGGCCGCGCGCGATGCGCCCCGGGTCGGCGAGTTCTTCCATCGCCGTCACGAAATGACGGCCCCACCACGTCTGCCCGAATGCTCCTCGCTTGTTGCGAGCTTCGATGCCGCCCTTGGCTTGTCGACGTTTCCCGTACTGACTGAAGTCGGCCATCACTCACCCACCGCGTCGTCACCCAGCCGGAACAGCTCGCGCAGCTCACCGGTGTCCATCTCGGTGACCCAGTTCTCCCCCGTGCCGACGGTCATGTCGGCCAATTCCTGCTTGGACGTGAGCATTCCGACGATGCGCTCCTCGATCGTGCCGACGCACAACAACTTGTGGACCTGCACGTTCTTGCGCTGACCGATACGGAAGGCACGGTCGGTCGCCTGGTTCTCCACCGCCGGGTTCCACCATCGATCCATGTGCACGACGTGGTTGGCCTTCGTCAGGTTCAGGCCCGTACCACCGGCTTTCAGCGACAGGATCATGATCGGCGGACCGTCGTCGCGCTGGAAGTTCTCGACCATGCGGTCACGCTTCGACTTGGTCACCGCCCCGTGCAGGAACGGAACCTCGGTACCGAACCGTTCGGCGAGGTACGGGGCGACGATGTCACCGAACTCGCGAAACTGCGTAAAAAGCAACGCTTTCTCGTTGTCGCCGAGCACCGCGTCGAGAATGTCTTCGATCAGTCCGACTTTCCCCGAACGATGCTGCCCGCGCCGCAGCACCGGCGACCCGTCGGACAGAAAATGCGCGGGGTGATTGCACACCTGCTTGAGTCGCGTGATTGCCGCCAGCACCGCGGCTTTGCGTTTCATGCCCTTCTTGTCGGCGATCTGCGCCATCATCTCGTCGACGACTGCCTTGTACAACGCCGCCTGCTCGGCCGTGAGATTCGACCGCACCGTCATCTCGTTCTTCTCCGGCAGATCCGAGATCACCGCCGGATCGGTCTTGACGCGTCGCAGGATGAACGGCGACGTGATCGCCCGCAGCCGCGTCACCGCACCCTCGTCGCCCTCCCGCTCGATCGGCACCGAGAAGCGGTTCCGGAAATCCGACGGCTTTCCCAGCATCCCCGGGTTGGCGAAATCGAGGATGGATCGCAGCTCGTCCAGTCGGTTCTCGACGGGTGTGCCCGTCAGCGCGAGCTTGTGTTCGGCGGGAATCGCCCGGGCGGCCCTGGCCTGGGACGTGGTCGAGTTCTTGATGTGCTGGGCTTCGTCGAGCACCATCCGGCGCCAGGTCTGCGCTGCGAGCCGCTCACGGTCCTTCGCCATCAGCGCATACGTGGTGACGACGAGATCGTGCTCGCCGACGGCCTTGTCGAAGTCGTCGGCCCGCAGCCGCGTCGGCCCGTGGTGGACCATCACACGCAGGTGCGGGGTGAACTTCGCCGCCTCCCGTTGCCAGTTTCCGACCACGGACATCGGCGCGACGAGAAGCGTCGGCGACGGGCTGCTCTCGTGCGCGAGAAGGGCCAGGACCTGCAGTGTCTTACCGAGGCCCATGTCGTCGGCGAGCACGGCACCGAGGCCGAGACGACTCATGAACGCAAGCCAGGACAGGCCCCGCTCCTGGTACGGCCGCAGCACGGCGTCGACGGTCTCGGGCGTCGGAATCTGCTCCGGGGACGCGCCGGGTTCGAGCAGCGTCGCCGCCCAACCCGACGCCTGCACCTCCCCGACGGGCACCGGCGGCGGTTCCGCGATCGTCATCTCTCGCACCAATTTGCCGAACGGGGTGCCGTCGCCATGGTGTTCGGCCACGTACCTCGCGGCCCGCGCGAGCTGGCTTCCATCGGCCATGACCCAGGTGCCCCGGAGACGAACGAGATCTCCCTTGGCCACGGCGAGCCGATTCATCTCGGCCTCGGTCAGAACCATGTCGCCGAGCTGCAGCTGCCAGTCGTACGACACGAGTTCGTCCATCCCGACGGCCCGATTGTCCGCGGCCTTGCTGACGGGTACGTCGACGCGCAACCGCATCGACGGATCGAGACGTGTCCACGCGCGCGGCAGCAGCACGGCGACGCCCGCGGACTGCAGCGCGGTCGCACCGTGCTCGACCAGGTCGATGACGACCGACGTCGGCAGCAACAGGTCGAGCGAGTTCGGGGCGTTCGGCAGATCCCGCAGGCGCGGATACGCGGCGACGGCCTCACCCACCTTGCGGACGGCCGTGCTGAGCAGCGACGCGTCGACGCGTCGGTTCATCGGAACGGGCATGGGCGCGTCGTCGCCGACACGCAGGCACACCTGGAGAGTCCAGAGAAGCTCGTCCTCGGTGTCCTCGGTGTCCTCGTCGTCGTCGGGCTCGAGCAGCCGCAGCACGAGCGACGGCTCGTCGACGGTCAGGCTGGCTCGCCAGGTGTCCAGCAGCGTCGCAGTCTGTTGAACGCCCTCGAGGTAGGGCTCGTCGTCGACGAGCGCCTGCCACATCGGATGTTCCGTATTCGGTTTGCCGAGAATCGATCTCACGATCGGGTCGGTGAGCTCGTCGACAATGCTGCCGAGCAGCTGCCTCGGTCGACCCGTGGCACGCAGCGCGGGCGGCATCGCGACAGCGAGTTCGCTGAGCCAGGCGCGCTGACGCTCCCCACCGACGAGCGTCCATCGTGGCCACCACTGGCCGTCGGCGCGCGTCAGTGTGGGGACGACGCGCCCGGCCTTCGCCCACGCTTCGATTCCGCGGGCGACGTGACCGAGGTAGCGCAGGTCCCCGGAGATTCCGGAGTGCGACGACGGAGTGCGCAGCAGCAATTCCGCGGCATTCATGGGAGCAAGAGCGATGGCCGGGATCTGCGCTGTGTCGGCCCGACCGGAAGCCGACGGGAACGCGACGGTTGCACGAGCGCGAAAAGTCCTGGTCAGCGCGCGTGCATGTGCAGCGGGAAGTTCGGGCTCGTGTCCGGTGGAGAGCTCGTCGTTCCACAGCATCAGGCCCTCTTCCGTGGACCAGAGACCGTGCAGCATGGTGTCCATCCAATCAGGTTGGGCATGGTGTTCCAGTGGTGACCCGCGGGGTGCGGATTCCCGCTCCGAGACACGCGAAAGTGGAACACCATGCCCATCCTTTGCTTGCTTTTGGCACAGTGGATGCATGATCGCGTATGGATTCAGCGAGTACGGCGGGCCCGAAACCGAGTATTTTCTCGACATTCCGATCCCGGATCCTGGACAGGGTCAGCTCCTGATCGCGGTCCACGCCGCGGGCGTCAATCCCGCCGATTGGAAAGTCAGATCCGGCAATCGCAAGGACACCGTGCAGACGCAGTTGCCCGCGGTCCTCGGCCGCGAGGTAGCAGGAACGGTCGTTCAGGTCGGCACCCACACCGACGGCTTCTCGGTCGGCGACGAGGTGTTCGGGTCGACCGCAGCTGGACACGGCGGATACGCGCAGTACACCGTGCTCAACGCCGCGAACGCGGCCGCCAAGCCCGAATCCGTGTCGTTCGCCGTCGCCGCCACGTTGCCGGTCGCGGCAGGTACCGCGTACGACGCGTTGGACCAACTCGCCCTGCACAAGAAGGACACGCTGCTCGTTCTGGGTGCGGGCGGTGGCGTCGGCTCGGCGGCGCTGCAACTGGCACGCGCCGACGGCATCTCGACCATCGGCGTCGCCAGTGCGCGCAAGAAGGACTGGGTGAACAGCCTCGGTGCGACGTTCGTGGAATCCGGCGAGAACTTCACGGACTCGCTCGACCGTGCCGTCGACGGAATCTTCGACCTGGTCGGAGGAGATACCCTGCGCGCCGCCGCAGCGCACACCACGCCCGGCGCACCGATCATCAGCGTCGCCGATCCGGTGCTCGCCGCGTCACTCGGAGGATCGGGAGTCGCACGCGATCGCAGCGCCGCGGCATTCACCCGGCTCGCCGAACTGGTCGCGTCGGGAGTTCTTCGGCCGCACATCGAATCGACGTTCCCGCTCGAGCGTGCAGGCGAGGCACTGGCAGCCGTCGAGAGCGGACACGCGACGGGCAAGGTCGTCGTCGAGGTGAGCTGACCGTGTCGGACCCGTACGGCACACTTCTTGCCGAAGGTTCGAAATCGCCGACGATTGGGTGTGTGTGAAGAAGCTGCGTATTGCGCTGCTGTTGGTGGTCGTCACGTTGGCGATGTCGGCGTTCGGGTCGTGCGACACGTCGAACATCCCCGGTTTTTCCGCGCCCCCTCCTGCGCCCGGAAGCCCCACGCGCGCACAGATAGACGAGCTTCTCGGTCGAGTGCACGTCGTCGCGGCACGCCCCGACGCGGTCGGCTACGAGCGAGGATGCAAGAGCGGTCAGGGGTGCGTGTTCGGGCCTGCATGGACCGACGACTACGACGGCCCCGGCGGTCACGACGGCTGCGGTACCCGAGACAACGTTCTCGCCAAGGACATGACCGACCTCGTGTTCAAGCCGGGCACGCGTAACTGCGTCGTGCTCGAAGGCACTCTCGCCGATCCCTATTCGGGCACCGTCATGAAGTTCAGCAAGTCCGACGCGAGCAAGGTCCAGATCGACCACGTCTACCCGTTGTCCGCGGCGTGGGACATGGGAGCCAACGGATGGCTGCCCGAGAAGCGCGTCCAGTTCGCCAACGACATCGACTTCAATCTGTTGGCGGTCGGCGGTACCGACAACCAGTCGAAGAGCGATAGCACTCCGGCACAGTGGCTTCCGCCGAATGCGGCGTACCACTGCTTCTATGCAGGCAAATACCTGTCCGTCGCGGCCCAGTACGGGCTGTCGATCACCCAGGCCGACCAGCGAGCATTGGCGTCGATCTCCGAGAAGTGCTGAGCGTAAAGTACTGACGATGTCGCGCAGCTTCCTCAACCGTGAAACTCAGTTCTGCATGTCGTTGTCGGGACGACCGAGCAACATCGGTACGCGATTCCACAACTACCTGTACGACGAACTCGACCTGAACTTCGTCTACAAGGCATTCACGACGACCGATCTTTCCGCCGCGATCGGTGGAGTTCGCGCACTGGGCATCCGCGGGTGCGCCGTGTCGATGCCGTTCAAGGAGGACGTCATCGCACTCGTCGACGTGATGCACGATTCGGCGAGCGCCATCGACTCGGTCAACACCATCGTCAACGAGAACGGCGTACTGCACGCCTACAACACCGACTATCAGGCCGTCGCGAATCTGCTCGCGTCGTCCGGGTTCGCGACCGACTGGTCCGTCGCCGTCACCGGAAGCGGAGGAATGGCCAAGGCCGTCGTTGCCGCACTTCGTGATTCGGGCTTCACCGACGGAACCGTCGTCGCCCGCAACACCGACACCGGACGAGCCTTGGCCGACGCGTACGGATACGCCTATTCCCAGGACACCGTCGACGCAGACCTCCTCGTCAACGTCACCCCCATCGGCATGGACGGCGGCCCCGACGCCGACGCATCCCCGTTCTCGGACGATCGAATCTCCGCCGCGCAGGCCGTGTTCGACGTCGTCGCCATGCCGTCGGAGACACCGTTGATCGTCGCGGCTCGTGCGGCCGGCAAACCCGTCGTCACCGGCGCCGAGGTCATCGCGCTGCAGGCGGCCGAGCAATTCCACCTGTACACCGGGGTCCGGCCGACCGACGAGCAGGTGCGACGGGCGTCGGAATTCTCGCGACGCTAGCTCAGTCGCAGACCGCCTTGGCCTCGTCCTCGGCGGTCGCGAGTGCGCCGGACTCGTACTCGCCGATCGCCGCGACCTTCGCCGCGGACGCCGACGCCGGGTCGAACGTGTAGCCGAGCCATTCCTTGGCCAGACGTCGAGCGAGCTCGATACCGATCACGCGCTGTCCCATGCACAACACCTGGGCGTCGTTGCTGAGCACCGCGCGTTCGACCGAGAAACTGTCGTGGGCCGTCACAGCCCGAACACCGGGTACCTTGTTGGCGCTGATCGCAACTCCGAGGCCGGTACCACAGACGAGCAGCGCACGGTCGGCAGTACCGTCGGCGATCATGCGGGCTGCCGTGACCGCGACATGGGGGTACGCCGTGTGCTCGTCGTCGCCGACGCCTACATCGGCGACCGATTCGACTCTCTCGTCGTTCCGAAGATCGGCCAGCAGTGCCTGCTTGTACTGGAGACCTGCGTCGTCACAGCCGACGACGATGCGGAGTTTGTTCATGATCGGAGTCCTCGTGTCGTGAAGAGTTCGGCGACGGTGGCTACACACATCGCCAGTGAGATCGCGCCCGCGTCGGGTGTACCGACGCTTTTCTCGGCGAGCGGGCGTGCCCGTCCTACCCTCGGGCGTAGTTCGGCCGTGTCGTCGGCTGCCGTTCGCGCCACGACAACTGCATCGGTCCATGCGGTTCGCCACTCGTTTCCGCCGGCCACCGATTTCTCGATCGCGCCCACGAACGGGTCGAACGCGTCGAGCATCGTCTTGTCTCCGAGCGCCGCCCCACCGAGCGACGTCAGCGCGTCGTAGCCTGCTCGGAGCGCCTCGGCGACGGCACGGTCGTCGGGAGTTCCCTTGTTGCCGAGTCGGTTTCCGATGGCGGTCAGGGCGGCGCCCCACAAGACGCCGGATGTGCCTCCGGCTTTCGCAGCCCACGCGGATCCGGCCGCGGCCAGAACAGAACCGGCTCCACCCCGACGCGAGACAGCCTCGTCGGCCGCCTTGCTTCCCGCAGCTGTGCCCTTGACCATTCCGCGGCCATGATCGCCGTCACCGGCCACGGCGTCGATCCGTCCGAGCTCGTCCTCGGCGTCGGCCATCCGCTCGGCGAGAGCTTTCAGCGAGGCTGCGACAAATGTGCCGCAATCGCGAGAGGATTCGTCCGACTCGGGGAGGGTGTCGGCGTCGACGGCAGCAACTGCATCGCTGGACCGCCGCTGCCCCGCGTCGGCGTCGACGATTCCCTTGCGGTAGGCCGGGGTGTCGGCGGGCGAGGTCCACAACCGCTCGAGTTCGTCGTCGAGCCACATGACGGTCAGCGAGCAGCCTGCCATGTCGAGGCTCGTGACGAGTTCTCCCACCTCCGGATCCACGATCGTGTACCCGGCGTCCCGCAGGCGTGCGGCCGCCCCGGACCATACGACGAACAATTCTTCGTACTTGGTACGTCCGAGTCCGTTGAGGATGACCGCGATTCGGTCGCCACTGCCCGCGGGCTTCTCCGCCAGCACTCCGTCGACGAGGAGTTCCGCGAGTTCCGACGCCGTGGGCATGGCGTGCGAGGACACCCCGGGTTCGCCGTGGATACCGAGACCGAGATCCATCGTCCCCTGTGCCACCGTGAACAGCGGATCGGCGGCACCCGGCATCGTGCAGCCGTCGAAGGCGACGCCGAGCGTACGGGTCGCGTCGTTCGCCGCGATACCCACACGTTCGACGCCGTTCATGTCGTATCCGGAATCGGCTGCTGCAGAAGCACATCGGAACACCGTGAAATCTCCGGCGATTCCGCGGCGCTTGGCAATCTGGTCTTTCGGTGCGCTCGCGATATCGTCCGTGACTGCGAGATATCGCGCGTCGATACCCTCGGACCTCAGCTTCTGCACTGCCAGACCGAAGTTCATGACGTCACCGGCGTAGTTTCCGGTCGTCAGCAGTACCCCTCCCCCGTTGTCCGCGGCCCGCGCGACCGACGCCGCGTCGTCGGCGGACGGCGAGGTGAAGATGTTGCCCACCACAGCGCCGTCGGCGAATCCGCGACCGACCACGCCGCAGAAGGCGGGATAGTGACCGGAACCGCCGCCGACCACGACGGCCGCCTTTCCCTGCGGTGTCTCGGTCGCGCGGACGACACCCCCGGGCACGCCCACCACGTACCGAGCGTTGGCGTCGAGAAAACCGTCCAGCATGTCCTCCATGAAGGAGGACGGATCGTTGAAAAGCTTCGTCACGGCAGTTCCTATCGGAGTCGACGACCGGAATCGCGGTCGAACAAGTAGATGCGTTCGGCCGGAGCCGAGAGCGCGCAGCGGTCGTGGGTGCGGAACCGCTCGCGCGCAGGTGTCTGCACGACGAACGTCTCGCCGCCGGTCGCGGCGACCGTCGCCTGACCGAACTCCATCAGGTGTTCGAAGTAGTCCACCGACACGGCGATCTGCCCCGCTCTCGGTGCGCCGGAGGCCAGAACGGCGTCCTGGGGCCGAATTCCGACCTTGACGAGGGTGCCGTCGGCAACCTTCTTCGCCGCGACGGGCAACATCCCGCCTCCGATCTCGACGGACGTCTCGCCACCGGACGAGCGGACGATTCCATCGACGACGTTGATCTGCGGTTCGCCGACGAAGCCTGCCACGAACAGGTTCGCCGGGTCGTCGAACACTTCGTCGGGCGTCCCGAACTGCTGGATGACGCCGCCGTCCATGACCGCGAGCCGGTCTGCGAGGCTCAACGCCTCGACCTGATCGTGGGTGACGACGATCGTCGTGTAGCCGAATTCACGTTGCAGCATCTTGAGCTCGCGTCGAACACGTTGGCGCGCAGACGCATCGAGATGCGACAACGGCTCGTCGAGCAGCAGCACCGGTGGGTTGCGCACGAGTGCCCGCGCCAATGCGACGCGCTGCTTCTGACCGCTCGACAGACCGGCGGGCCTCAGATCGAGAAGGTCGTCCATCTCGAGTCGCCGGGCGATGGAATTCACCAATTCGTCGGCGTTCTTGACCTTGCGCGCCTTCAGCCCATACGCAAGGTTCTCGCGGATGGTCAACGGCGGATACAGCGCGTAACTCTCGAATCCGACACCGACTTCGCGTTTTCCTGGAGGGAGGTCGGTGATCGTCCGGTCACCGATGCGTATCTGGCCACTGGTCACGGTTTCCAGACCGGCGATCATCCGGAGGGTGGTGGTCTTGCCGCACCCCGACGGCCCCAGCAACGCAACTAGTTCCCCCGGCTCGATCGCCAGGTCGATTCCCTTGACCGCTTTGAACTCCTCGCGCCCACGCGAGGAGTACGTCTTGACCAGAGTGTCGAGCGTGAGACTCTGTGCCACTGCGGTCGGCTTGGTCTGTACGGCAGTCATCTACTGCTCCTTCGCATCTGCAGCGCCGAGTCGCTTCGTCTCGAAGTCGGAACGACCGTCGACGCCGGCGAAGAGGTGGATATCGGAAGCGTCGACGGAGACGGTGACTCTGGCTCCCTCGGTGATGTGGCGACCGCCCTTGGACAATGCGATCAGCGTCGTACCACCGAGATCCACCGACACCTCGACGTCGCGACCGAGTCGTTCCGCCAGCACGACGGTGCCGTCGAACGACAACTTCCCGGGCTCTGCCCTCTCCAGGACCTCCACGTCGCACGGGCGGATTCCGATGCGTACGGAGTCGCCGTCGGACAGTCCCAGCTTCCGCGGCACCGGGATGTCGAGCGAACTACCGAGCACCCTCGACAGGCCGTCGTCGACGGTCGCGTCGTAGAGGTTGATCTCGGGTTGACCGAGCGCTTTGGCGACGAACGTGTCCGCCGGTGCACGCCAGATGTTCTCGGGCGTATCCACCTGCACGACGCGGCCCTCGCGGAGAATCGCGATGCGATCTCCCAGTGCGAGTGCCTCCTGGTAGTCGTGGGTGACGTACACCGTCGTCGTGTTCGACATCTCGCCGAGTTGCCTCAGTTCGACGCGCATCGACGCACGAAGCTTCGCGTCGAGGTGCGACAGAGGCTCGTCGAGCAGGTACACGTCCGCGGGTCGCACCAGCACTCGGCCGAGTGCCACACGCTGACGCTGGCCGTTGGACAGCTCACGCGGAAAACGTTGCAGAAGATGGTCGATACCGAGAGTCTTGGTCACGGCCGCGATCCGCGCGGTCTGTTCGGCCTCGCTGTACTTGCCGGTCCGTCCGGACTTCAGCGGCGACGCCAGGTTCTGCGACACCGTCTTCTGCGGATACAACGCGTAACTCTCGAACGCCATCGCGACGTTGCGGTGGTACGGCTCGACGGACGTCATGTCCGTGCCTGCGATGTGAACGGCGCCTTCGTCGACGTCGACCAGTCCGGCAATGGATTTGAGCGTCGTCGTCTTACCCGCACCCGATGGCCCGAGAATGACGAAGAACTCGCCGTCGGCGATGTCGAGATCGATACCGTCGATGCCGATCTTCTTGCCGTATTTCTTGCTGAGTCCCTTGATCGCCAAGTGTGCCATCTAGGATTTCACCGCCCCGAAGGAGAGACCGCGAACCAGGTAACGCTGAATCGTGAGCGCCAGGATCAGCGGTGGAAGTGCTGCGATGACGGCCGCCGCCGCAGTGAGGTTGTAGTAGGCCTGTCCTCCGCCACCGAGGAACTTCGTGATCGCGACGGTGACCGTGCTGGCATTGCTGTCCGACAGAATCAACGGGAACACGTAGTTGTTCCACGCGAAGATGAAGGCCAGCAGCGCCGCGGCCGCGATCCCCGGTCGCACGAGCGGCAGCGCCACCATCACGAAAGCCCGTGTGCGGGTGTATCCGTCGAGAAGCGCAGCCTGTTCGAGATCTTCCGGCAGGTCCTGGAAGTACGAACGCAGAATCCAGACGACGAGCGGCATCGTGACCAGTTGAAGCACCCAGATCATGCCGACCTTCGTGTCGAAGAGTCCGATCTGGTTGTAGATGACGAACAGCGGCACGATGACCATCAGCTCGGGTGCGAAGCGGAAGGACAGCATCTGGAACATCAGGTCGTTGCTGCCTTTGTACTGCCACCGGCCCGCCGCGTAGGCAGCGGGAATACCGATGACGAGCGACACGATCACCGCGCCACCGCAGTTGATGAGGCTGGTGAGCAACGAGGACGTGAAGTCGACACTCGTCAGGTCGGTTCCACGCTGACTCAGCACCGTCGCGAAGTTCTCGAACGTAGGGGTGAAGGCGAAGTAGGTGCTGGTCTGCTCGGCGTCGGACTTCAGTGCGAGCAGCACCATCCACACGATCGGGAACAGCGAGAAGACGAACCACACGAGCAGCACGACGTCCGCTGCGACCGACGCCGGCGTGAACCGACGCTGTCCGGGAAGCAATTCCTTGGCCATGGTTCAGCTCTCCGCGCCTGCAGCACGCCGCTGCGCTTTGCCGAGCACGCTCACGAGGAAGCGTGCGGTGATGAACACGAGGATCCACAGCAGGAACATGTAGGTGCTGCCGCGGGAGTAGTCGAGGTTGATGATCGAGTCCTCGAACGCGCCGATCTGCAACGACCGGGTGGCGACACCAGGACCGCCCGCCGTGAGAACCCATGGGACGTCGAAGAACTTGAGGTTGTCCATGAAGCGGAAGATCACGGCGACGAGGATGTACGGCCAGAGCATCGGCAGCATGAGGCGTCGGAACATGTAGAACCAGCTGGCCCCGTCGACCTCCGACGCTTCGAACGGTTCCTTCGGAAGCGAACGGATGCCCGCGAGGACGAGGATCGCGACGAACGGCGTGAAGATCCACAGGTCGACGAGGATCACGGAGAACAGCGCGTTCTGGCTGCTCAGCCAGTCGAACGTGTTACCGAGCCCGAGAACGTGATTGAGCACGCCGAACTGCGGGTTGAACATCAACTTCCACACCACGGCCGCAATGACGGGCGCGATCATCAACGGCAGGATCAGAACCTTCTCGAAGATCCGTCCGATGATCGACGACCGGTTGAGGAGCAGGGCGATGATCACGCCGATGACGGTCTCGACGACGGTGGCGACGACCGCGAAGGTGCCCGTGACCCGCACGCTCGACCAGAACTGCGCGTCGCCGAGGACGCTGGCGTAGTTGCGAAATCCTACGAACACCGGATTCGGGTTCACCGCAGCGTAATTGAGGAACGAGTACCACGCACCGACGAAGAACGGGTACAGAATCCCGACGACGATCAGAACCGCGGGAACCGACAGCAGGTACGGCCGGAGCCGTCGACGCCACCGCGGCACTTCGGGTTTCGACGTGGCGGCCGGCTGGGGCGTGTCGGTCGCGCGTGCGGTGTCAGAACGGGTGGCCATGACCTACCTCTTTCCAGGACGTCATCACAGATTCACCTTCGAGGTGTTGGTTTTCGCGAGCCCGTCGAGACGCGATCGGGCGTCGTCGCCGCCGTAGATGTCCTGCAGAGCCGACGCCCAGTTCTGGGTGGTGTCGAAGAACTTCTTCTGCGGCGTGAACTGGATCTTGGACTGGTCGATGACGGTCTCGAAGGTCTCGAGATAGCCCGCCTGGTCCGCGACCTGCTGCTTGAACACGCCGTCGAACACCGACTTTCGGACCGGGTCGGCGTAGATCCCGCCCTGCACGGCCTTCGACATCGCTTCCTTGCCCGTCGCCCACTGCATGAACAGCCAGGCGGCGTGCTTGTTCTTCGACATCGAGTTCATCGCGAGCGACCACGTCCACAGGTTGGTGGCATAGCTGCCGTCGGGGCCTGCCGGTCCGGGGTACCACCCGATGTTGCCCGCCTGCGCCGACGCGCCCGGCTTGTTCTTCGGGTAGGTGGCGCTGTCCGCGTCGTAGACCATCATGGCGGTGCCGTCGCCGAGATCACCTGTGGCATTGGGGTAGTCGTAGGACGTCCACGAGGTCGGGCCGGCCTTGTGTTGCATCTCGATCCACTTCTCCGTGAATGCGACGGCTTTGTCCGAGTTCATGCGAGCCTGCAGCTCGCCGTTCTCGAAGACGTAGTCCTGGGCGCCTTCTCGGGTGTACTGCGTCATGAAGCCGGGATGAATCGTGGCCCAGGACTTCGATCCACGGGTGGCGATGCCGTACCGATTCTGTGACCGGTCGGTCAAATCGATGGCCAGCTGGATGAAGTTGTCGAACGTGTCCGGCAACGTGATGCCGTTCTTGTCGAAGTACGCCTTGTTGTAGGCGACGACGTTGTTCTCGAAGCCCCACGGCAGTGCCCACTGTCCACCGGTGCCCAATGGACTGCCCTGCTCGAAGTCCCAGCTCGTCGACGTGCGAAGACCTTCGTAGATGTCGTCGAAGTCGTACTCGTCGCTGGTGGCAGAACTGTTCTGCAGCCATGGACCGAGGTCCTCGAGCCATCCGGGAGGACCGTACTGCCAGATGAAGTAGGCGCCGAGCATGAACACGTCGTGTTTGCCTGTGCCGCCTGCCAGTTCGGTGTTCAGCTTGGTGAAGTAGTCGGCCTCGGGAACCAGGTCCGCGTTGATGGTGATGCCGGTGAGCTGCTCGAACTCGGCCAACAACGGCTGGAAGGACTGCTGATACGGGTGCGGGGTCTGCAGGATGTTAAGCGTCATACCCTGCGCGGCCTTCCAGTCGAACGGTCCGGTGACCTCGCCTGCGCCGTTGACAGCGTCGACGCCTCCGCCGACGCCACAGGAGGACAGAATCGGAACGGAGGCCGCGGCGATGCCCGCCAGGCCCATCGCCCGTAGCATGTCCCGCCTCGAGAATTGATGAATGCTCATGTGTTGTCTCCCGGTGTGGGCGGAAAGTCAGGACGGGATAAGCGAGACCTTGACGGACTCCGCACCACTGCCGACGAGGTCGAGGCCTTTCTGGAAGTCCGCGAGCGGCAACTGATGCGTGCAGATCTTGTCCATCGGAAGAACGCCGGACTCGATCATGCGGATTGCCGCAGGCCAGCAGTACGGGCCGAGATGTGCGCCGAGGACGTCGAGTTCCTTGTCGTCGGAGATGATCGACCAGTCGACGGACACGTCGCTGCCGAAGACGCCGTATTCGACGTACGTACCGAGTTTGCGCAGCAGACCGAGCCCCTGCGGAACTGCCGACGGATGCCCGGTTCCTTCGAGGTAGACGTCGGCGCCGTAGCCGCCGGTGAGGTCCTTGACGATCCTCTCGGCGTCCTCGTTGCGAATGTCGATCACGATGTCGGCACCGCATTCCCGTGCGAGAGCCAGCTTTTCGGGCTGCATGTCGAGAGCGATCACGTGAGCGGGGCTCTTGGCGCGAGCGCCCGCGATCATGCCGAGTCCGATCGGACCACAGCCGGCGACGACGACCACGTCGTCGAAGGTGATGCCCGCGCGCTCGACGGCGTGCAACGAGCACGAGAGCGGCTCCGTGAATGCCGCATGCGCGGGCGGAATGCCCTTGGACACCTTGTGCACCAACGCATCTGCCGGATACACCATGTACGACGCCATCGCCCCCGGCGTGCGCCGCTTGAATCCGTACAGATCGTGCGGGGCGCACATGTGGTACTGCCCGCGAAGGCAGAACCGGCACTTCCAACACGGAACGATCTGCTCGGAGACGACTCGATCGCCGACCGCGACGTTCCAGCGCGCCGATGCTTCGTCGTCGATCACGACGATCTCCCCGACGAATTCGTGACCGGGAATGACGTCGGTCTCGGCCCATGCGGGACGGTTCTCGTCACCCCAGAACTTGGCTGCACCGTGATAGCACTTCAGATCACTGGCGCAGATTCCAACGGCTTCGACGCGCACGAGCGCCTCGCCCGGTCCGGGAACGGGTACCGGTACCTCTTCGAGGCGGTAGTCCTCCGGGCCATGACAGACGACGGCCTGCATCTTCTCGGGGATCGCGGTGTCCGACATGAAAGAGCTCCTGATCTGGCGGCAGTGATGGGACGCATTGCTGTGTCGCGATGTGTTGGCGATCACGTTAACGGTCCGTTATACATATGTCCAGAACGAATGTTCAGCAATTCAAAGTCCGTGCACATATGTTCAGTGGGATACTGCGACCATGGCCACAACCAGTTCAGCGAGCGAGAACACACCGTCGACCGCCGACGCCGGTCACTTCGCGCCCACGCTGCTGTACACCGCCGCCAAGCTCTACTACGAAGACGATGCGACCCAGGCCGAGGTGGCCGCGAAGTTGGGCACCAGCCGCGCGACGGTCAGCAGACTGCTGTCCGAAGCCAGGCGCCAGGGCATCGTGCGTATCGAGGTCATTCCCCCGAGCACGTCTGCACAGGACGACCTCGCCGAGCGCGTCGCCGCCGCACTGGGGCTCACACACGTCTACCTGTCGGCACCTCTGCCTGCGCCGACGCCGTCGAAGCCGACCGTCGACCTCATGGGACGGTATCTCGCGCCCGAGGTGTCGAAGGCTCTGGGAGCAGTCGGATTGGTACCCGGGGACATCCTGCTGGTCTCGTCGGGCCGAACGGTCTACGAGGTCGCACAGTTCGATCTCGATCGCATTCCCGGGGTACTCGTCGCACCCACGGTCGGGGGAAACGACCAACCCGAGGAGTGGTATCAGACCAACGAGATCACTCGCTTGATTTCGAACAAGCTGGGCGGGCGGGCCAACTACCTGTTCGCGCCTGCCCTACCCGGAGCCGATCTCCACTCGATCATCCACTCCGACCCCGCAATACAGCGAGTCCTCGACCTGTGGCCGCAAGCCCGGTGCATCCTGATGGGCGTCGGCGCCCCTCCGTTGCTGCGTTCGGACATACCGAGATTCGTCCCGACGAACGCTGCGTCGCTGCGTGATTCCGTCGGCGACGTCTGCTCGAGGTTCTACGACCGCGACGGCAATTCCGTCGAGTTCCCGGGGTCCGACCGACTGATCGCGGTGGAACTGGCTGCGCTGCAGAAGATTCCGGTCGGGATTGCAGTGGCAGTCGGCGACGAGAAGGTCGCACCCATCGTCAGCGGCGCACGCGCGAAGTTCTTCAACCAGCTCGTCACCGACCCCTCGACCGCCCAGAGCATTCTCGATTACGTTCGACCCGACGCAGAGAAAGACGCTCCATGACGCTTCCCAATTCTTCGCTCCTCGACGGCAAACGTGCCCTGATCACCGGAGCCGGCCGAGGCATCGGAGCCGACATCGCACGAACGTTCGCCGCGGCGGGCGCGCGGCTCGTCCTGTCCGGACGAGACCGAGACGGTCTCGAAAGTTTCGCCGCAACGCTCGATGCCGAATGCACGGTCGTCACAGCCGACCTGTCGACCGCCGACGGCCCGGAGAAGTTGGCCGACGACGCCGCGCACGCATACGGCGGCCTCGACATTCTGATCAACAACGCCGGGATCTCCTACCCCGAGACCGTCGACGCACTCGACACCGCACATTTCGACGAGGTGCTGCAGGTCAATCTCCGCGCACCGTCTCTGCTGGCCGCCAGGACAGGACGTGCGATGGCCGACGCGACGGGCGGATCGATCGTCACCGTCGCGTCGGCGGCTGCGCTGCGACCGCTTCCCGAGCACTACGCGTACTGCACCTCGAAGGCAGGACTGATCATGGCGACGAAAGTCCTCGCGCTCGAACTCGGGCATCGCGGAGTCCGCGCCAATTCCATCTGCCCCACAGTCGTTCTCACCGACATGGGACAGAAGGTGTGGGGTGATCCCGTCAAGTCCGCGCCGATGTTGGCACGGATTCCGACCGGCCGATTCGCCGTCCCGTCGGAAGTGTCGGCTACAGCGCTGTGGCTTGCCTCCGATGCGTCGTCCATGATCAACGGCAGCGACATACCGGTCGACGGCGGCTACCTGGTCAGCTGAGCGCCCGCATGGACGATCTTTCGTGTCGACGGGTAGAGCTCGCACCAGTTCCCGTAGAGGTCGTCGTACAGCGCTTTGTGTTCGGGATTCGGGGGAATTTCCGACGCGACTGTCGCCCAATCGGTTTCGGGTGAGACAGCGCCGACGCCGATAGCGGCCAGAAGTCCGTCTCCGTAACTGGCTCCGATCGCCTGGGTCGGAACCAATTGAGTGCGACCGGTGATGTCGCTCAGCGCCTGAGCCCACACCGGGCTGCGCAGTCCCCCACCGACGGCGACGGCTCGCGTGACCGGCGTGTCCGAGTCGTCGAACATCTCGAGAATCTGCCTGATACCGAACGAAATTCCCTCGTAGGCAGCACGAAACATATGTCCGCGAGTATGCCGCAGGGTCAGTCCTGCCATGACCCCACGGGCATCGGGATCGAAGACGGGAGTGCGCTCTCCGGCGAGGTACGGAAGCACCAGGAGTCCGTCGGAGCCGGCCGGGACGGCAGAGGCCTCGCGCATCAACTCGTCGAAAGACGCACCGCCGGTGACGGTTTGCAGCCACGTCGTCAGCGAACCTGCGGTGGATGTGCCCGCGGCGAGCGCGTACGTTCCCTTCTCGACCCCCGTCGTGGTCCAGAGCGCCCCGGACGTGGAGCCTGCCGAACGCCCCGTCGGTGCAGGCGTGCGGTACTCGGCGAGGACCTGCACGAGGAACATCGTGGATCCGTACATCAGCATCAGATCACCCGGGTGACGCACTCCGACGCTGAAGGCCTCGGCATACGCGTCGACGGTTCCTGCGACGACGGGCGTCCCGACGGGTATCCCGGTGGACGCAGCGGCGTCGGCGCTCACCTTTCCGACGATCTCGCTCGGCCACGCGAGCCGAGGAAGATCCAATCCGTCCAGTACGCGATCGGACCATTCTGTGTTCCAACCAAATTCGCGCACCGAATACAACGGGTCGCACTGGCTCGCCGTATGGTGGTCCTGAATGTATTCTCCCGTCAGTTTGGCGACGACGTAGGAGTTGGAGCCGAACCACTTGCTCGCCCGCGCGAAGTTCTCGGGTTCGTTCTTGCGCACCCACTCGATTTTCGGGCCGACTGCCTGACTGGACAGCGACTTTCCGCAGCGACGCAGGATCTCGGCTTCACCGAACAGTGCGGTGAGCTCGGCGATTTCCGCGTGAGCACGGGAGTCGATCCCGTACAGAATCGCCGAACGGACCGGGTTCAGGTCCGCGTCGGTGAGGACGAGGCATGGCCCGACGCCGCTGACACACATGGCCGCGACGCGTGACCCCGCCGGAACCTCGGCAGTCAATGACGACGCGATGGCGCAGACGTCGGCCCACCACACTGCTTCGGCGTCCACCTCGGCCCACCCCGGCCGTGGAAGCGACATCTCGTGGGCGCGTTGTTCGGAGGCGAGAACGACGCCGTCCTCGGTGACCAGAACTCCCTTGGTGCTGCCGGTACCCATATCGATGCCCACGAACAAGTCCACGGGGCAAACACTATCGGAGCAGGCCACCCGCCGCGGCAAGTCTCAGGGCATCATGGACATCCGTGTCCGAACACGAAAATACAGTCGAACAGGAACGCTCCGGGCCACTGCAGCCGGTGCTGGCCGGTGTCGTGGCCGCACTGGTCGGGTTCACGAGTTCGTTCGCCGTCGTACTGACGGGTCTGCGTGCTGTCGGCGCGTCGCCCGAGGACGCCGCGTCGGGACTTCTCGCGATCTGTGTGACGCAGGCGCTCGGCATGCTGTATCTCTCCCGGCGATATCGACAACCCATCACGCTCGCCTGGTCGACGCCGGGGGCGGCGCTGCTCGCCGGCACCGGAACCGTCACCGGCGGCTGGCCCGCTGCGGTCGGCGCCTTCGTGGTGGTCGGCGCACTCGTGGTGACGACCGGCCTGTGGCCGCGACTCGGCGCCTTGATCACCTCGATCCCGACGTCGATCGCACAGGCGATGCTCGCGGGTGTCCTGCTCCCCCTCTGCTTGAAACCGGTCACCGCGTTCGCTGCGTCACCGGCGTTCATCGCCCCTGTCGTACTCGTCTGGCTTGTGCTGCAACGCTTCTCGAAGCGCTGGGCCGTGCCGGCGGCATTCGTGGCCGCCGCGATCGTCATCGCAGTCGACGTCGTCGCCGAAGATCGTGTTCCCAGTCCGGTGGACCTCGTCCCGCGTGTCGACCTCACCACACCGCAGTGGACGTGGCAGGCGATCATCGGAATCGCACTACCGCTCTACGTCGTCACGATGGCGTCCCAGAACATTCCCGGCATGGCGGTGATGAAGTCCTTCGGCTACGACGTGCCGTGGCGACCCGCGATGGGCGTCACCGGACTGGGCACGGTCATCGGAGCTCCGTTCGGAGGCCACGCCATCAACCTCGCGGCCATCAGCGCCGCACTCGCAGCAGCGCCGCAGGCGGATCCCGACCCGAAACGCCGGTGGATCGCCGCATCGTCGGCCGGGTGGTTCTACCTGTTGCTCGCGCTGTGCTCGGCCGCGCTCGCGACTCTCGTTTCCGTCGCACCTGCCGGCGTCGTCGAGACCGTAGCCGGCCTCGCGCTACTGGGCACCCTCGGGGCCTCGCTCGCCGGCGCGTTGAAGAACGAGGCGGGACGGGAGGCGGCCATCCTGACCTTCCTCATCGCCGCATCGGGCGTCACGGTGCTGGGTATCGGGTCCGCGTTCTGGGCACTCGTCGCCGGACTCGTGGTGCGGTGGGTACTGATGCCGTCCGCCTCTGCGCGACCGTGACCCCAGCACATTATTGCCGGGAGTGGAGCCTGCAGGAATGACCCGAATTAGACTCGACTCATGACCGCTTCCGCCGAGCAGCGAGCCGAACCGAATCCCGCTGCCGACTACCCGGCCCTGTGGCCCGTCGCGACGCGATGGGACGACAACGACCACTACGGACACGTCAACAACGTCACCTACTACGCGTTCTTCGACACCGCGGTCAACGGCTGGCTGATGTCCACGACCGGCGTCGACATTCGTGAACTCCCGGCGATCGGCGTCGTCGCCGAGACGTCGTGCAAGTATCACCGCGAGCTGTCGTTCCCGGATCGACTGCAGGTCGGACTGTCGGTCGAGAAACTCGGCACCCGCAGCATCGTGTACTCGCTTGCGCTGTTCCGCGACACCGACGGCGACGAGCTACAGCTGGCCGCGACCGGCCGATTCGTGCACGTCTACGTCGACGCGGTCACGCGCACGCCCGTTCCGATCCCGACCGAAATAGAAGCTGCTGCACGCACTCTCGTGGTACCGCGCTAGAGACCGATCGCGTCGGCGGTCGCCGTGGCGCGAGCCAGGATGTCGTCGACCAACGTCGTCGTCGGTGCACCTGCCTGGGCTCGGTTGCGCGCATCCGCCTCGGCGCGACGCATGACTCCTTCGGCGATGATCGACAACTTCCACAGCGCGAGCACCTGCCAGTAGTCCACGGCCGAGACGTCGCGGCCGGTGACGCGCGCGTACTCGGCGACCAATTCGGCACGCGTCGGGAACCCGGGCAGTGTCGATGCCATGAACGGGCCTGCGACGTCGTCGCCGGCCTCGGGCCAGTACGCGAGCAGCCCGCCGAGGTCGGCCAGCGGGTCACCGAGGGTGCACAGCTCCCAGTCGACGACGGCCACGATCGACCCATCCGTGCGCGACGTGATCACGTTGTTCATGTGGAAGTCGCCGTGCACCAACGAAAGCTCCTGCTGTTCAGGAACATTCGCGGCCAAGCGCTGAGCGAGCGAATCGATCGCGGGCACCTCGCGAGATCTCGTGTGCTCCCACTGCGTCGTCCACCGCTTCAACTGACGCTGCGCGTACGGCTTGTGGCTCGCGAGATCGAGAAGTCCGACACTTTCCAGGTCGACCCGGTGGATCTCGGCGAGCGCACCGACCATGCCGAGACCGATCGAGCGTCGAACGGTGTCGTGGAGTGTCTCTGCGACGGCAGGTGAGTCGATCACGACACCGTCGACGTGCGCCATCAGAACGAGCGGCGCATCCGAGACGGCCGGGTCCTCGGACAGCGCCAACATCTTGGGAACCGGAACCGACGTGTTCTGCAACGCGGACAGAATGCGATGCTCACGCACGACGTCGTGCGCCGACGCCAGCAGTGTGCCGAGCGGAGGCCTGCGCAGCACCCACCGCGAGCCGCTCACATCGGTGACCGCGTATGTCAGATTGGATTGACCGTTACCGATTCGCTGGAACGTCAGCGGGGACACCGCTCCGATGCCCAACGATCCGATCCACTTCGATACCGCGGACTCGTCCACACCCGCCGACGCCATTCGAACCCCTTACCCTCGTCTTCGCAACCGGAGTGGATGGTATCCATTCGAGTGACGGCTGGGGCGGAGTTCGCGTGCGGTCAGCTGGCGCGCAGGTACGACGGCGACGCGGCAGCGTCCGACGCGGCATCCTCGGCGAGAGCGGTGTCACGACGCGCAGCGACCTCGTCGAAGTCGCCGACCAGCAGCGCCACCAGCGACTCCGGCTCGGCCAGCCAGGCCTGAGCCATCGCACGAATTTCCGACGACACGAAGAAGCCGCTCATTTCCAGCGCTTCGATCCATTCGCCGACGGCGTCCGGCGTTGCTTCGGGGAGCGAACTGCGTTCGAGACGCGCGACCTCGAACTCGTAGCAGAAGAAGGCTCGCATCATGTCGAGCTGCCCTTGAGTCAACGACGGTTCGGGCTCGGTCGCGTCGGTGGTGACAGTCGGGCGAGCGTCTGCAAGAGTCATGGCTTCTCCTTCGATCGGCGGCGCTGTGTGCCAGGTCCGGTCAGCAAGAGGTTTCAACATGTCCGAGACCGTGTTCGGATCGTTACGAATCTCGCTGTAACGATCACTCACTTTCTAGCGATGCCCTGAAGCTACGCTCTCCCTGGTAGCTCCACCAGATCGAACCGGACGATGTGATAAGCGTCACAGTTTGACAACCAGTCCAGTGACTTTCCAGTTACGAATGATGTGTCACGCGCGGGCGTCGCACTCGGCGCCTGCGGTCTCACGACGTCGCCGCGGGTAGCGTGGGACCCCATGGTGAACGAGGTGACCGACCAGGCTGCGCGTCTACGACGGGCCAGGGCAGCCATTTTCGGCGTCTTCGCCGTCAACGGTTTCGTGTTCGCTATCTGGGTGGTTCACATCCCCAGCGTCGAGGATCGAGTCGGCATTTCTCATGCCACGCTCGGCTCGTTGCTGCTCGTTCTCGGCGCCGGCGCCATCGTCGGCATGCAGACTGCGGGGCCACTCGCGGACCGGTTCGGCAGCAACCGCCTCGTGATCGCCACCGGTACAGCACTCTCGTGCGCAGCCATGGGACCCGCACTGTCTCAGAGCGCGGTGGCGCTCGCGATCTCGCTGTTCGTGTTCGGCATGTTCAACGGCGCACTGGACGTGTCGATGAACTCTCAGGCCGTCGACGTCGAGCGGCTGTACGGGCGCCCGATCATGTCCGCGTTCCATGCGCTGTTCTCGGTCGGTGGCGTCGTCGGATCGCTCGTCGGAGCAGCCATGCTCGCCGCATCGGTGCGTATCGACGCGTCCATGGGAGCCGCCGCAGTACTGGGCGTCGCCGCCATCGCGGTCTGCAGCCGCTTCCTGTTGACGCCGACCGAACACATGCCGACCCAGGACGACACGTCGCCGAGCACGCGGGGCACGAAGTTCTCGCCTCGTGTGCTCACCCTCGGGGCACTTGCGTTCTCGCTGATGCTGGCGGAGGGCGTCGCCAACGACTGGAGCACGCTGCAGGTCAAGGAACATCTGAACACCGCGGACGGCACCGCAGCCTTGGCGTTCGGCTTCTTCGCCGCGATGATGACGGTCGGCCGGTTCTGCGCCGATCGCGTCAGCGCACGGTTCGGGCCCGTCGCGGTCGTTCGATACGGCAACCTGATCGCAGCCGTCGGCATGCTCCTGGTCTTCACGTCCGGCTGGCTGCCTTTGACCCTCGCGGGATGGGCAGCGTTCGGGTTGGGCCTGTCCGGCAGCATCCCGCAGATCTTCACCAGTGCGGGAAACCTAGGATCGGGCCCGTCGGCGACCAACATGTCCCGCGTCGTCGGCATGGGATACGTCGGACTGCTCGCAGGCCCCGCGATCATCGGATGGCTGTCCCATGCTATCCCGCTCACCACGGCGATGCTGGTGCCGCTGCTGCTCACGGTGATCGCAGCTGCCTCGGCGGGAACCGTACGACCCCAGCGCGCGCCCGTTCCCCAGTAGCCTCACGGCCGGCTCACATGACGCATTCAGATTCGTGGTGCATCCTCGGGTAGCTGACGCATGAAGAGAAGGGGGCCAGTCGGGGCATGAGCGCAGACACGGACAGCATGGAACTCGTCGAACTGGGGGAGAACGAACTCTATTTCGACGACGTCGACGCGATCGCGCGACGACGTCGAATCCTGGCCAGAGCGATCGCGGTCGGAGCTGCGACGGTAGGACTCGTCGTGCTACTGGGGATTCTGCCGCTGGCAGGCGTCGACTATCCCCACTCGCGGGCAGTCGTACCCAGCCTGGCCGGCCCGTCGGACTCGGTGTTGACGGCGTTCGGGATCACACCCGTTCTCGTGGCCGTAGCCGTGCTGACCGTCGTCGCGCTGATACGGGGGCTCCCCTACGGGATCGGTGCCGTCATCACTCTGGTGATCGGAGCATCGCTGACGACGGCGGGCGTGCGCGCGTGGGCCGTCGGCTGGGTACCCGGATCGGCCTTGCCGAACGGCTATGCCACTGCAGCGGTTGCGCTCGTCTGCGCGACGACGCTCGTGGCCTCGCCGAGATTCCTGCCCATGGTGTGGGGACTCGGTGGCGTCGGCGTCGCGACGGTGTGCGCGGCAGCGGTCGTCGGGGGCGCGGTATCGGTGATCGGCGTCGTGACGACTCTGCTCGTCGTGCTCGCCTGGTGGGCCGTCTCGTCGGGGGTCATGGTGTACTCCCCCGTCGCCGCCGAACGGGAGAAGCAGAATCCGTTCGACACAGCAGCGTTGGCGTTCCGTCGCATGCGCTGACGCGCCCGTGCGCGGATAGTTGCACCCTGGGCCAACTTTCCGCGCACGGGCAGCGCAGCTGCATTACAGCGCCTTCAACTCCTCGATGACCGAGTTGACGGACTTCTTGGCGTCGCCGAACAGCATCGAGGTGCGGTCCGCGGTGAACAGCGGGTTGTCGATGCCGGCGTATCCGGAGCTCATCGAACGCTTGAGCACGATGACCGACCGGGATTCGTCGACGTTCAGAATCGGCATGCCGTGAATCGGGCTGGACGGGTCGTTACGCGCCGCCGGGTTGGTGACGTCGTTGGCGCCGATCACAATGGTGACATCGGTGCGGTTGAATTCGCCGTTGATGTCGTCCATTTCCTTCATCGCGTCGTACTCGACGTCGGCCTCGGCCAGCAGCACGTTCATGTGCCCGGGCATACGACCGGCGACCGGGTGGATCGCGTACTTGACCTCGACACCCTTGCTCTCGAGGATCGACGCCATGTCCTTGACCGCGTGCTGAGCCTGCGCCACCGCCAACCCGTATCCGGGCACGACGATGACCTGCGAGGCGTACGCCATCTGGATCGCCGCATCCGCCGCCGAGGTGGACTTGACGGTGCCACCGGCATCGCCCGGGCCACCGGCAGCCGCGTCGCTGCCGCCACCGAACGAGCCGAACACGATCGCCGGAATGGACCGGTTCATCGCCGTCGCCATCAGGTTGGTCAGGATCGAACCCGACGCGCCGACGATCATGCCCGCGACGATCATCGCCGTGTTGTTCAGCGCCAGACCCGCAGCCGCTGCCGACAGACCGGTCAACGCGTTGAGCAGCGAGATGACGACGGGCATGTCCGCGCCGCCGATCGGGAACACCACGAACAGACCCATCAGACCGGCCGCGACCAGCACTGCGACGATCGTCCACCACGCCGTCCCCTCACCGGGGGTCGCGTTGATTCCGATGTAGATCGAGATCGCGACCGCGACCAGCAGCAACACGATGTTCGCCAGCTGGAAGGTGCGCGCGTTCTTCACGAACGCCTTCTCGACGTTCTTGTTCAGCAACTCCTGCAGCTTCGCGAACGCCACCAGCGAGCCCCAGAACGACACCGAACCGATCACCGCGGCGAACAGCGATCCGACGACGATGTGCACCGTCGGCTCCTCGCCGTGATGGAACGCCGAGAAGCCGTCGGTCTCGATGAACTCCGCCCACGCGATCAACGCGACCGTGCCGCCGCCGACGCCGTTGAACAGGGCCACCAGCTGCGGCATCGCCGTCATCTTCGTGCGCTTGGCCGGCGGAACACCCAGGATGACACCGATCAGCAGGCCACCGGCGATGAGAATCCAGTTGATCGCGGCCGCGTCGCGCACCTCGATCAGGGTCGCGACGACGGCAATGCCCATACCGGTTGCGGCGATCCAGTTACCGCGCACCGCCGTCTTCGGGCCCGTCAGACCCATCAGACCGTAGATGAACAGCGCGAACGCGATGATGTAGAGAATGTTGACCAGGTTGTTCATCAGGAATCAGCACCCTTCTCACCGACAGCAGCAGGTGCTTTCTTGGACTTGAACATTCCGAGCATGCGGTCGGTGACCAGGAAGCCGCCGACGACGTTGAGCGTGCCGAAGATCAGCGCGACGAACGCGATGATCCGCACACCCCACGACGCGTCCTCGGGAAGACGGCCGAGCACGATCAACGCACCCAGCACGACGATGCCGTGAATGGCGTTGGTGCCCGACATCAGCGGCGTGTGCAGCGTGTTCGGAACCTTCGAGATGACAGCGAAGCCGACGAAGCCGGCCAATACGAGAATCGCGATGTTCGCGAGAAGAGCGGTGTACATCAGGCATCGGCCTTCCGTGTGACGCAGGACTGCGCAAGCACCTCGTCGGAGAAGTCGGGCGCGACCGCACCGTTCTCGTCCAACAGCAGCTCGAGCAGCGCGGAAACGTTCTTCGAGTACAGCTCGCTGGCGTGCTCGGGCATGCTCGCCGGCAGGTTCAGCGGCGACGCGATGGTCACGTCGTGCTTGACGACGGTCTGTCCCGGCTCGGTCAACTCGCAGTTGCCGCCGGTCTCCCCGGCCAGGTCGACGACGACGCTGCCGGGCTTCATGCCCTCGACCGCCGCGGCCGTCACCAGGCGCGGTGCGGGACGTCCCGGCACCAACGCGGTCGTGATGACGACGTCGAAGCCCTTGATCGCCTCTTCGAGCGCCTGCTGCTGCTGAGCCCGCTCGTCCTCGGTGAGTTCACGGGCGTACCCGCCCTCACCAGCGGCGTCGATACCCAGATCGAGCCACTGCGCACCCACCGAACGCACCTGATCGGCCACCTCGGGACGCACGTCGTAGCCGGTCGGGCGCGCGCCGAGACGCTTCGCCGTCGCCAACGCCTGCAGACCCGCGACACCGACACCGAGCACCAACACCGTCGCCGGCTTCACCGTGCCCGCGGCGGTGGTCAGCATCGGGAAGAAGCGCGTGGACTCCGACGCAGCCAGCAACACGGCCTTGTAGCCGGCGACATTGGCCTGCGAGGACAACGCGTCCATCACCTGGGCACGCGAGATACGCGGAATGGCCTCGACGGCGAACGCCTGCACACCCGCAGCGCCCAACGCGCCGATCTTGTTGTCCGCGTTACGCGGCGCGAGGAAACCGATCAACGTCGAACCCGACGAGAGCTTCGCGATCTCCGCATCGGTGGGAGGCGCGACCTTGACCACGACATCCGCCGACCACGCATCACCGATCTCCGCGCCCGCCGCGGCATACAACTCGTCCGGAATCAGGGCCTGTACACCAGCGCCCGACTCGACGACGACGTGTACACCCTTGTTCACCAGCGAGGACACGACCTTCGGAACCAGCGCCACACGACGCTCGCCGTCACCCGACTCGCGGACGACGCCGACGCGCGTCGTCACATGGCCGCTCGTCCCGTTCTCTGTGCTGTGCGATGTATCCAATTCTCCGACTTCCGTAAAAAAGTGAATGGTGCCTGCGGTTCGGCGAACGGGGGTAACCGTGCGGCGAACAGGCGGCGCCCAGCGTCAAGGCACGAGGAGACTGATGATAGCCAGAGTAGGCAGCCCTCAGGTAACCCACGCCACAGCATTTAGCGGTCTGAATCGAATCCGAAACGGCGTGACGTGCAGCTCGACGGGGTTGTGTGATCGACATCATAAGCCAGGGTGTGCACCTACAGTGTTGGCCGTGGACAACTGCGTGTTCTGCTGCATCGTGTCGGGTGACGCCCCCGCAACGCGAGTTCTGGAGACCGACTCGGTGCTCGCCTTTCTGGACATCCGCCCGATCGCGCGCGGCCACGTGTTGGTGGTGCCGAAGACACATGCGTCCGACCTCGACGACCTGGAGCCGTCGCTGGGCGCGTCCGTGTTCGCGGCCGGGCAACAGCTTTCTCGCGCGATGCGCAGATCCGACCTTCGTGCCGACGGCGCGAACCTCGTCGTCAACGACGGCAAGGCCGCGTTTCAGACCGTGTTTCACACGCATCTGCACGTCGTCCCACGGTGGACGGGAGACAAACTCCGGTTCGCGACAGGATTCGTGACACGGCGTTCGCGTCGGCCGGAGGAGACCGCGGACGCGATTCGGACGGGTCTTCGACGTCTCAGCGAAGAGAACGACGCGTGAAGTTGTTTCTGGCGTCGTACCGATTCGGCGCGCACCCGGACACGTTCGTCGACATGACGGGCACACCAGGACGCATCGCGGTGATCGCGAACGCGTGCGACAGCTGGCCGGACGCGGCCCGCGCGTCGGCGGTGACGAGCGAATTTCGCAGCCTGCGCGAACTCGGATTCGAGCCCGAGGAGCTGGACCTACGCGGAAGCACGAAAGCCATTGCCGCCATGCTCGATTCGGTCGGTGTCGTATGGGTCCGTGGCGGCAACACCTTCGTGCTGCGCTCTCGCCTCGCCCTGTCGGGCACCGAGAACGACATTGCACGACGCGTCCGTGACGGCCGGCTCGTCTACGGCGGTTACAGCGCGGGCGCGTGCGTCGCGTCGACGTCGTTGCGGGGCATCGAGACTGCCGACGATCCCGCCGACGTGCACCCGACTACCGGCGGCGACGTGATCTGGGACGGCCTCGGCTTCGTCGAGACGTCCCTGATCCCGCACTACGGATCGATTCTCGACGACACGAATTCCGGTGCGACGATGGTGGAGCGCTACCGCCGCGACGGAACTCCGTTCGTCACCCTCGACGACGACCAGGTGCTGGTGGTCGACGGCGACCGGCAGGAACGGATCTAGCCCGACTGCGCGAACGGCGCGAGGCGGTCGAGCGAGGACCACGCCATGTCGCAGCGCTTCCTGGTCATCTCGTCCGCGTCGAGCAGCAGGATGTCGAGCAGGAGCCGAGGGCGATGCTTCCATCGAGCTTTCGCGTCGGCGATCGTGGGTCCGTCGAACAACCCCGAATGTTCCAACGCCTCGACCCACTCATGGACGTCACCGCGGTGCAGCGTTTCGAGGGTGTCGTAATCGATTCCGCCGCCTTGGAATTCGTACGAGAACATCGCGGCCACGTAATCCCACGACGTGCTGTGTGGATTCATCATGTTGGGCCTCCTTCAAGTCCACTGGCTGGGACGCTAGACCCCGCAGCCGCACGATTCCGTGTCGCGCACGCATCGATCGGGTAACAGAAGTGACGGGTGTGACTATTGGGACTTGCTCCGCACTGTGGGAACCGGGCGAATTCATTCTCGACTCGGTAGGGTCACTGCTCGTGGGGAAGCCTGGAATTCGCATCGGCCTGAGCGTCCTGGCGCTGGCCGCAGCCGGATGCGGACACTCGGCCGACGACCCCTCCCCGACGGCCACGACAACTCGGGCACCCGCGCCCGTCAGCGAGGAACTCTTCGTCGGCGAATGCGGTTCCGTGACCGACGAGCAGGTCGTCGACATCACCGGGGTGCCCGGCCTCGCCGCGGTGTCCAAGAACGGAATTCGCTGCCGCTTCGAGGCCTCCGACAGCGGGGCGTACGCGATGTTCACGTGGTATCGGGGCAGTCCCATCGCTCGCGAACGGACCGTGGCGGGACGGATCGGACGCGAGATACGCGCCTTCGACATCGAGGGACATCCCGGATTCAGCGCGCGAGCCGACGACTACTCGTGCGAGGTCGGCGTGGAGTCCGGCGACGGGTTCATCCACTGGTCCGTGAACTACGTGTACGCGACGCCGACGCGCGAGATCTGCGACATCGTCGGCGACCTGGCGCGAGCGGTGGTCGCCAATGCGAAGTAGGAGACGTGCACTCGCAGCGGCGGTGTCGGCCGTCGCACTGCTCGCCGGCTGCAGCACGACCGTCACCGGAACGCCGACGGCGGAGGGGTATGCAGGCGACGCCGATGCCGACTTCGCGAAGCTTCTCCAGGAATGCACCGCCGTCCCGGACGACAAGATCGCCGAGACCGTACAGGCGGACGGGGTCTACCAGTACTTCTTCGGGGCGGTCTGCATGTGGGACGGATCCGGGCCCGCGGGAGCAGTCGACGTGACGTTCGCGTGGTTCGAGACCAATTCGCTCGGACGCGAGAGGACTCTGTCGCAGGAGATCGGATACGCCGTCGAAGACGTGTCGGTGGCCGGTGCCACCGCGTTCCTGTCCAGGCGACCCGGCGATGCGGCGTCGTGTGGCATCACCGCCGCGTACTCGGGAACGATCACCTGGTGGGTGCAGTACCGCAGCGGCGCGGGCGACCCGTGCGCGGCCGCCACTCGGCTCGCCGAACTGACGTTGCAGCGAAACCAGTGACGCGACGCCGCGTCGGCCCATAGTGTTTCTTCACATGAGCAACTCTTTCGACGCGGCCCTCATCGAGCTGCAGGACCTGCTGACGGACGGGGCCGTCCTCGTCGACCCGGACGTGACGGAACGCTACCGCCAGGACTGGGCCAAGGATCCGGATGCGGGAACACCGCTCGCCGTGGTGCGTGCGCGTTCCACCTCGGACGTGCAGAGCGTCATGAAATGGGCGAGCGCGCACCGCATTCCCGTCGTACCGCGAGGTGCCGGATCCGGATTGTCCGGTGGCGCAACGGCTGTCGACGGCGGCATCGTGCTGACGACCGAACTCATGCGCGACATCAGCGTCGACCCGGTGACACGCGTCGCCGTCGTGCAGCCCGGTCTGCTGAACGCGGAGGTCAAGAAGGCCGCTGCCGAACACGGACTCTGGTATCCGCCCGATCCGTCGTCGTTCGAGATGTGTTCGATCGGCGGCAACGCGGCCACCAACGCGGGCGGCCTGTGCTGCGTCAAGTACGGCGTGACGACCGATTACGTGCTCGGACTCGAAGTGGTGCTGGCCGACGGGACCGCGGTCAGACTCGGCGGCCCGCGACTGAAAGACGTTGCGGGACTGTCACTCACGAAACTGTTCATCGGCAGCGAGGGCACGCTCGGCATCATCACCGAGGTCACGGTGCGGCTCATTCCGGCGCAGCCACCGGCGAGCACCGTCGTCGCCTCGTTCTCGTCGGTGCGGGATGCGACGACGGCCATCCTCGCGATCACCCGGTCACTGCGTCCGGCGATGCTCGAGTTCATGGACCGCGCGTCGATCGGCGCCGTCGAGGACGCGATGAACATGGGCCTCGACCGTGACGCGCAGGCGATGTTGATCGCACGGTCGGACTCCCCCGGCGCCGACCGTGCGCGCGAAATCGAGATCATGGCCGACGCGTGCACTGCGGCTGGCGCAGCGGACGTCTTCACCACCGACGACCCCGAGGAAGGCGAAGCATTCGCTGCTGCACGACGTTTCGCTATCCCGGCCGTCGAACGACTCGGCAGCCTACTGCTCGAGGACGTCGGCGTTCCGTTACCCGCGCTGCCGGATCTCGTCGAGGGGATCGAACGAATCTCCGAAAAGTACGACGTTCTGGTCGCCGTCATCGCGCACGCGGGTGACGGAAACACGCACCCGCTCATCGTGTTCGACCCGTCCGATTCCGACATGGAGCGTCGAGCGAACGTCGCGTTCGGCGCCATCATGGATCTGGCCATTTCGTTGGGCGGCACGATCACCGGCGAACACGGCGTCGGTCGGCTGAAGAAAGCGTGGCTCCCCGATCAGGTGGGCGACGACGTCATGCAGCTGACGCAGCGCATCAAGACAGCCCTCGATCCGGACGGCATCCTGAATCCCGGGGCGGTGTTATAGGCGACTTCGTCGCACGTGCGCGCGAATGTATAGCGGGCTATACATTCGCACGCACGAGGGGGACTACTGCCTCCCCGTAGGCCTCCAGCGTCGCGGCCTTGGCGTCGTGCTGCAGATAAACGGCGAATTGATCGACGCCGAGCGTGCTCAGCTCCTTCAGCCTCGCGAGATGATCGGCCGGACTGCCGAGCACACAGAACCGGTCGATCACCGAATCGGGCACGAACTCCGCATGCGTGTTGCCTGCCCTGCCGTGCTCGCTGTAGTCGTAACCGGTGCGCGCGTCGATGTAGTCGGTGAGTGCGTCGGGCACACCGCCGTGGTGTCCGTACCGCGCGACGATGTCGGCGACATGATTGCCGACCATGCCGCCGAACCACCGAACCTGGTCGCGGGCATGGGCCAACGCGTCGGCGCTGCCGTCGGTCACGTACGCGGGTGCGGCGACGCAGAACGAGATCGCCGACGGGTCCCGCCCGGCCGACTCGGCGGCAGCACGTACGCGACCGATCATCCACGACGCGATGTCCGGGTCCGCGAGCTGCAGTATGTAGCCGTCGGCGATCTCCCCGGTCAGGGCGAGCGCTTTCGGGCCGTACGCGGCCACCCAGACATCGAGCGTCGAACCCTGCGCCCACGGGAACTGGACCGTCGTGTCCCCCAGGGAGACGGACCGTCCGTTGGCCAACTCTCGAATCACATGGACCGCCTCGCGCAAGGTCGCGAGCGTCGTCGGCTTCTCCCCGAGGGTTCGGACGGCCGAGTCACCGCGGCCGATTCCGCAGATCGTCCGGTTGCCGAACATCTCGTTGAGCGTCGCGAACGTCGACGCTGTGACGGTCCAGTCGCGGGTGGCGGGGTTGGTGACCATGGGACCGACCATCACGTGACGAGTTTCCGCGAGGATCCGACTGTGGATGACGTACGGCTCCTGCCACAGCAGATGCGAGTCGAACGTCCACACATGCGAGAAGCCGTACCTCTCGGCGCGACACGCGAGGTCGATGACGCTCGACGCCGGTGGCGTGCATTGCAGAACAACCCCGAGGTCCATGTCTCACAACAGATTCTGCGCCAGTGACCGCTTGACGAACCGCCCATGCCCTGGGCGACCGAGGTAGTCGCCGTCGTCGACGATCACCCTGCCCCGCGAGATGACGGTGTCGACGTGCCCGTCGATCTCGAAACCCTCGTAGGCCGAGTAGTCCATGTTCATGTGGTGGGTCTTTCCGAGTCCGATGCTCGTGTGCCCGTCGGGGTCGTAGATCACGAGGTCGGCGTCGGCGCCCGGTGAGACGATGCCCTTCTTCGGGTACATGCCGAACATGCGCGCCGGCGTCGTACAGCACACCTCGACCCATTTCACGAGACCGATTTTTCCGCTCACGACGCCCTGGTACATCAGATCCATGCGGTGCTCGACGGATCCGATTCCGTTGGGAATCTTCGAGAAGTCGCCGAGACCGAGTTCCTTCTGGTCCTTCATGCAGAACGGGCAGTGGTCGGTACTGACCGTCGAGACGTCTCCGGTGCGCAGATAGCGCCACAGTTCGTCCTGATGCCCCTCGGCGCGAGACCGCAGTGGCGTCGAGCACACCCACTTCGCCCCGTCGAAACCCGGTGCGCCCAACTGCTCTTCGAGTGACAGGTACAGATACTGAGGGCACGTTTCACCGAACACGTTCTGTCCGTTGCCTCGTGCGTGCGCAATCTGTTCCAGCGCCTGCTTCGCCGAGACGTGCACGACGTAGAGCGGCGCACCGGTCACGTTCGCCAGCATGATCGCGCGGTGGGTGGCTTCCTCCTCCAGCTGCCATGGCCTGCTGGTTCCGTGGAAGTACGGCGCCGTGTCGCCCCGCGCCACCGACTGCTCGATCAGCACGTCGATCGCAATTCCGTTCTCCGCGTGCATCATCAGCAGTGCACCGGTGTCGGCTGCGGCCTGCATCGCGCGCAGGATCTTGCCGTCGTCGGAGTAGAAGACACCGGGGTACGCCATGAACAGTTTGAAGCTCGTGACACCCTCGGCGACGAGTTCGCTCATGGCTTTCAGCGAATCGCTGTCGACGTCGCCGACGATCTGATGGAAGCCGTAGTCGATGGCACACGATCCGGCAGCCTTGTCGTGCCACTGCGCCAATGTGTCCTGAACCCGTTGTCCCGGAGTCTGAATCGCGAAGTCGACGATGGTCGTCGTGCCTCCCCACGCGGCGGCTCGCGTTCCCGTCTCGAACGTGTCCGACGCGAACGTCCCGCCGAACGGCATCTCCATGTGAGTGTGGCCGTCGACCCCTCCGGGAAGCACGTACTTTCCCGAGGCGTCGATTACGACGTCGGCCGACTGCGTCAGATCGGCGCCCAACGCGGTCGAACCGGGTTGCAGCACAGCCACTATCGTCTCGCCGTCGATCAGGACGTCGAGTAGCTGCGCCCCCGTCGGGGACACGACGGTGCCGCCGTGGACGAAGGTCGTCATGGCTCCACCAGGGGCGTGTAGGCGTCGGGTCTGCGATCGCGGTAGAAAGCCCAGCGGTCACGCACGACCTTGATCAGATCCATGTCGAGGTCACGGACGAGGAGTTCGGGCTCGGTGTCCGACGCGACCTCTCCGACGAACGCGCCCTCGGGGTCGACGAAATAGCTGGTGCCGTAGAAGTCGTCGTCGCCGAAATCGGCTTCGACGCCGACGCGATTGATGGCACCGACGTAATACTCGTTGGCGACCGCGGAGGCAGGCTGCTCCAGCTTCCACAGGTAGTTCGACAGACCACGAGACGTCGCCGACGGGTTGAACACGATCTCCGCGCCTGCCAGGCCGAGGGCGCGCCATCCTTCGGGGAAATGCCGGTCGTAGCAGATGTAGACGCCGACGCGACCGACCGCGGTGTCGAAGACCGGCCACCCGACATTGCCCGGGCGGAAGTAGAACTTCTCCCAGAAGCCGTGTACGTGCGGAATGTGGTGCTTGCGATACTTGCCGAGGTATCGGCCGTCGGCGTCGACGACGGCAGCGGTGTTGTACAGAACGCCGGGCATCTCCTGCTCGTACACCGGCAGGATCATGACGATGCCGAGTTCTTCTGCCAGCGCGGCGAATCTGTCCACCGTCGGACCGGGTACGGATTCGGCGTAGTCGTAGAACGATGCATCCTGCAACTGACAGAAGTACGGGCCGTAGAACAATTCCTGAAAACAGATGACCTTCGCGCCCTGCTCGGCGGCGCTTCTGGCGTAGTCCTCGTGCGCCTTGATCATCGTTTCTTTGTCGCCTGTCCAGGTGGTCTGGACCAAGGCCGCTCGAACCGTCGACATATGCGTCACTCCATCCTCGGCTGGCTGGCCTCCTCAACATAAACACTCGGCGGGATGCGTGTCGGTGCAATCGTGTTACAACATGGCCCGGTTGGTTTCAGCTCTGTAACTAGCGGCTCTGCGTCGGCAACAGCGCCCTGACGGCCTCGATCGTGTCGGCTTCGGCGTGCGTCTTGTCGGGCCGGTAGCGCAACACCCGCGCGAACCTGAGCGCGACGCCGCCGGGATAGCGCGTGCTGACCTGAACACCGTCGAGCTCGATCTCGACGATCAGGTCGGGTTCGAGGTACACGGTGTGGTCGTCGCGGCTGCGTTCGTGCTTCGGAAACTCGTCGGTCTGCCACTGCAGCAACGCGTCGGTGAGACCCTTGAACGTCTTGCCGACCATGATCGGCGGGCCACCGTCGGGGTCCCGCGCACCGAGGTGAAGGTTCGACAGCCAGCCCGTCCGCCTGCCGTACCCCCACTCCGCACCGAGGACGACGAGGTCGAGTGTGTGCTCGGGTTTGACCTTCTGCCAGGTTCTGCCGCGCCTGCCGGCCGCGTACGACGAGGACAAGGCCTTCACCATGACACCCTCGTGTCCTGCGTCGAGGGCTGCGTCGAAATGCGCTGCGGCAGAGTCTGCGTCGGGGCGAAGCAGTGCCGGTATCCGATGCTGCGGCGCGACGCGGTCCAGGGCGTCGAGCCTTCGCTCGAGGGGCTCGTCGAGCAGGTCGACGCCATCGAGGTGGATGCAGTCGAAGAAATACGGATGCAGCAGGAGGTCGTGTGCGCTGTCGGCCCCGAATCTGCTCATCGTCTCCTGGAACGGCCTCGGTCGCCCGCTGTCCGTCAGCGCCAGCGTCTCTCCGTCGAGAACCACACTGGTACAGGGCAATTGACGAATCAGCTCGACGAGTTCCGGGACGCCGGACGTGATCTCCCGCAGCGTCCGTGTGTAGACGTGCACCTCGTCGCCTGATCGGTGCACCTGGATTCGGGCGCCGTCGAGTTTGTATTCGACGCTCACATCGCCGCCGAACTCGGTCCACGCCCCCGCCAGCGTTTCGGCGGGCGACGCGAGCATCGGGCGAATCGGCCTGCCGACCGTCAGGACGAACTCGGCGAGCGCCTGCTCGCCGCCCGACAACGCGGCGGTTGCCGTCACCGAAAGACGCCCGGACAGCATGAACGCGCGTCGGACGGGTTCGAGCGGCAACCCTGCAGCCTTCGCGATGGCGTCGGTCATGACGCCTTCCAGTGCGCCCTGGCGCAGTTCGCCCGTCATCAATCGGACGAGGAAGTCCCGCTCGCCCCGGGTGGACCGGCCGAACAATTCTGCGAGCAGGTCTCGGCGTCGTTTCGTCGAACCGGAACCCGAGGTCGACGCCACCGCACCGATCGCGTCGTCGACCTCGTCGATCGTGAGCACCGGCTGCTCGACGGGATCGGCCTCGATGTCCGACAGTGTGCGCCAGCCGATACCGATGCGGCCCTGCGTCATCTCACCGGACAGCCACGCGACGACGGTCTCGACCTCGTCGGGTCGGAGATCGGCCAGCAGCGTCTGCAATGCCTCGGTCTTCGCCTTGCGCGACCGCGTTGCACCCACTGCCACGGACGTGTCGACGATTCGTGTGAACAGCACGCTCTGAACGTAACCCGAACCACCGACAGCTAACCGCGAGTTTCGGAAGAGCTCAGCTGAAGCCGAGAACCTTGTCGCCCCATGCGGCTCGCATGGCGCTGTCCGGGTCGTCGACGAGCTGGTCCTGCGAGTCGATCACCAGCGTCGACCACCTGGGTTCGGTGTACGGCGCCCAATGCTTGGCTCCGTCGAGCGTGGCGGGCACTCCGTGACGCGCGAACGCGACCCACCGCTTCATGATTCGCGCCGACACCGCCGTCGCCGACTTCCGGCCACCGAGCCAGAACGTCGGATCGCGGTTGAGGGTCCCGAAATTACCGAAGACGTACGGCAATTCGGTGGCATGTCCGGCCCCGATGCGCGCAGCTCTCAGCATCGGGGTCGCATGATCGAAGCGGTACACCCAGACCGGAGCGTGGCGGCTGTGCGCGTCGGCGATCCACAGGCTCGGCATGCGGAACCCGGCATCTCGCGACATCGCCAGTGCCCCGGCAGGTTTGGATCTGTCGGGATAGGCGGACATGATCTCGGCGACGCGAAACGCAGGGAGATCGGCATGGTCGTTGGCGATGGCACGGAACATCTCGGAGACCGTGTCGGACGTGACCGGCATCAACGGTGACTTCATCAACCGGAAGATCGAGGCTTCGTCGTGATTGGTGCCGATGATCAACGGAATTCGGTGAGCGTGGCCCTTCTGGAAGGCAGCCACCGGATAGCGAGGAACGACATCGCCGTCGACGACGGGTGCGAGCCCCAGGGTGCCGGGCGATCGCGTCGGAATCTCGTAACAGAGAGTGTCCCCCGCTGCGACGAGCTTCCTGAAGTCCATCGACAACAGCTCGTCGATGCGATCCGGGGTGACGTCGATCAGCTCGAGGAACCGGGACGCAACGACGGCGGCGCGTTCGGGGCCGTACACCGACGTAGAGGGCGCGCTCTGCACGATGGCCTGCGAGAACAGGCCGTCCGCCTTCGGCGACGTCATCAGCGTCGTGATCGACGCGCCGCCGGACGATTCGCCGAACACCGTGACCTGTTCCGGGTCTCCGCCGAACGCGGCGATGCACTGCTGCACCCATTCGAGCGCGGCAATTTGATCCCGCAGTCCGAGATTGGTCTCGAACACCGCATCCTCGGTCGTCAACGACGACAGGTCGAGGAATCCGAACGCGCCAAGCCGATAGTTGATCGTGACGACGACGAGATCGCCCAGTTCGGCGAGATTTCTGCCGTCGTACACGCTCTGCGCCGACGAGCCGATCGAGTACGCGCCACCGTGAATCCACACCATGACCGGTCGCGGTGTGCCATCCGGCTCGGGGGCCCAGATGTTCAAGGACAGGCAGTCCTCGGACATCGGGATGGCCTGGTCGATGGGAACCGGGCCGTTCCGACTCTGGGGTGCGATCGCACCGAACGAACGGCACTCGCGTGGTTCGGTCCACGGCTGCGGGGGGCGTGGTGCCCGAAAACGGAAGTTCCCCTCGGGAGCGGCCGCGTACGGAATGCCTTTCCACGCGAAGACGTCGCCGTCGCGGTACCCGATGGCCTCCCCGTACGCAGTGTCGACCGACCGCGTCGTCCCACCTGTGGTTTCGACCTCGATCATGACACCTCCCCTTTCGACCGATGCTCGCCAACGTACCAACTTCGTGAGACGTGACGACTTGTCTAAGCTGTGACGATGTATCGACGCCGGGTACTCGGTCGTTCCACCGCAGCCCTGTTTCTGCTGGTCCTCGCCGGATGCACCTCCAGCGTCGATGGCAGCGCGACGGCCCCGCTCGCCACCGTCGACACGAATCCACCGTCGGTGATTCGAACCACGGCACCGTCGACACCACCGGTCACGACGACGCAGGCACCGACCACCACGACCACGTCGTCGACCACCCCGACCACCACGTCGAAAGCCCCGCCGACCGCCGATGCCTCCGAATACGAGGGGCAACCCGGCTTCTACTTCTTCACCAGCCCCAGCGGCAAGTTCGAGTGCGCGATCGTCGTCACCGAGACGTCGGTCGCAGGCTGTCACGGCGACTTCCCACCGACGGCACCGCGCGTGGAGGGCAGCGGCGCACCGGGATCGACCGTCGCACCGAACACCGTCGAACTCACGGCGGGCTCACCCGCACGATTCCTCAGCTCGGGAGATCCGCGCTTCCATCGGTTCGACGGCACCGCACGCGCACTTGCCTACGGCGAGACTCTGGCCGTCCCGGGCAGCGGAGAGTCAAACGGCCTGTCGTGCCGCGTCGACGAGAAGACCGGGGTCTCGTGCCGAGATCAGGTGGGCCACGGCTTCACGGTGTCCGATTCGGCGTTTCGACTCGAATGACCGCGCCGTTTCCGTCCTGACAGCGGTGTTTCGCACGGCGAACCATCGGGCATAAGACAGTCGGCGCGCCGAATCCGTCGCGCATGTTTCGTCGCGGCCGAGAGCGCTGAGCTTCCCGACCGGGAAGGAGTGCGTCCCCATGTCAGAGCAGCCGACCCGACCCGCTACGGGCAACCACAATGCCAAGGTCATCGGTGTCAGTGTGGCCGCAGCGGTCGGTGGTTTCCTGTTCGGCTTCGACAGCTCGGTCATCAACGGTGCTGTCGACGCCATCGAAGGACGATTCTCGCTCGGATCGTTCACCACAGGCTTCGTCGTCGCCATCGCACTCGTGGGATGTGCCGTCGGCGCATGGTTCGCCGGCTCGCTCGCCGATCGCTGGGGACGCAAGAAGGTGATGGTCCTCGGATCGGCGCTGTTCACGATATCGTCGCTCGGGTCCGGCCTGGCGTTCAGCGTCCCCGACCTGATGCTGTGGCGCATTCTCGGTGGCCTCGGGATCGGCATCGCATCCGTCATCGCTCCCGCGTACATCTCGGAGATCGCGCCGGCGAAATGGCGCGGCAGCCTCGCCTCGCTGCAGCAGCTCGCGATCACCGTCGGTATCTTCGCGGCCCTTCTGTCCGACGCGTTGCTCCAGGGCGCCGCGGACGGTGCGTCGAACGATCTGTGGTGGGGGCTGGAGGCGTGGCGGTGGATGTTCCTCGTCGGCGTCGTTCCCGCGCTGGTCTACGGTCTGTTGGCCGTCACCATTCCCGAATCGCCCCGGTTCCTCGTCGGCAAGCACCTCGACAAGGAGGCCGCCGAGATCCTCGCCAACATCACCGGTGAGCTGCATCCCGACGAGCGTGTCCACGAGATCCGACTGACGCTGCGCAAGGAAGAACGGTCGTCCATCAGGGACATTCGCGGTCCGCGGTTCGGGCTCCAACCGATCGTCTGGGTCGGCATCATCATGGCCGTGCTGCAGCAGTTCGTCGGCATCAACGCGATCTTCTACTACTCGACGACGCTGTGGAAGTCGGTCGGGTTCACCGAGGACCAGTCGTTCGTGACGTCCGTGATCACGTCGATCATCAACGTGACGATGACGTTCGTCGCCATACTGTTCGTCGACCGCATCGGTCGACGCAAGCTGCTGCTCGCCGGATCCACCGGAATGTTCGTCGGTCTGCTCATGGCCGCCGTCGCGTTCTCGCAGCAGATCGGCAGCGGCGACGACGTGTCACTCCCCAGCCCGTGGGGAGCCATCGCGCTCGTCGGTGCGAATCTGTTCGTCATCTTCTTCGCCGCCACCTGGGGTCCGATCATGTGGGTTCTGCTCGGCGAGATGTTCCCGAACCGGATGCGCGCTGTTGCCCTCGGCATCGGTACCGCGGCCAACTGGACCGCGAATTTCGCTGTGACGCTGGCCTTTCCGCCGCTGACGCAGGCAGTCGGCCTGTGGGTGATCTACGGCTTCTTCGCGGTGATGGCTGCGGTGTCGTTCTTCTTCGTGAAATCCAAGATCCCCGAGACGAAGGGCATGGAGCTCGAGGAGATGCAAGCCTAGCGATCGACTTCTGGGGTCGGGGCGGCTCAACCCAACGCTTCGGCGATCGGGGTCGAGCCGTTGTCGAACTCGATGAACCGGCCGATGGTTCCTGGGCTTGCGATCGCAGCGACCACGGCGGCAGCGACGTCGTCGCGAGTGACGGAACCGCCTGTCGCCCCGGCGTCTTTCGTGTCGATCAGCCCGGTGCCCTGGTCGAGGGTCAGCGCGCTCGGTCCGAGAATGGTCCAGTCGAGCGAGGTCGACTTCAGGTAGTCGTCCGCCTCCGCTTTCGCCTGCGCGTATGCGTGGAACGAATTCCCCGAATCCACACCGTGATCGAGACCTGCGCCGAAGTAGGACACCATGACGTAGCGCGAAATACCCGCACGCCCTGCAGCGTCCATCGACCGAATGGCAGCGTCACGATCCACCGCGTACGTCCGCTTCGAATCGCCGCCTCCTGCACCGGCAGACCAGACGACGACGTCGTATCCCTCGATCAGCGCTGCGATCTTGGCGACGTCCAGGTACTCGATGTCGGCGACGATGGGCGTCGCACCCGCGTCGGCTACGTCACCGACGTGATCCGGGTTCCGCACGATGGCCCCGACCTCGTGACCGGCCCCCACGAGGAGCGGCGCCGCTCGAAGCGCCACCTTCCCATGACCTCCGAATACCACGACTCGTGACATGAACAGCTCCTTCGACGACGGACGGCACTGAAGTTCCACGGTACCCACCGCCACCGCGCGCCAATCACGGGCGTCTGTCGGTTCCCCCATCGTGGAAACCGTTCACCGGCAATTCTTTCGACCCGTTCGATTCCGACGGTACGGTCCACATCTCGGGGCTGACGTCGGCGCCCCGTGCTGGTGCAGGGTTTCCGGCCCCGAGCCACCCGTTCCACGCCTCGGCCCGTATCTCGCCTACCGACGGGCGGCGATTCGGCAGCGGCACGTCACCGAACAGTTCGTCCTGCGGAGGATCGAGATCGACGGGTGACCAGTCCGAGGCCGGGGTGGCAGCGTCGATCGAGACGGTGTTCGGTTCGATGCCCAGTGACGCCAACGTGGTCCACAGGCTGCTCATCGCGGCCTCCGGGTCGAGCCAGTACTCGGACTCCCGCACCCGCCAGAACGTCCACCCGCACCGCTTGAGTTCCTGCTCGCGTTGCAGGTCGGCCGATCGACGTTCCGGAGTCGTCACCACGACGTCGCCGTCGCACTCGACGGCGAGTCGTGCGGACCGCCCGGTCACGACGAGGTCGATACGTCGATTGTTGACGACGACACCCGGGTTGACGTGGAACCCGCGATCACGGAGTTCGACGAACACCTGCTGCTCGAAGATCGTGTCGAATTCGGAACGACGCGTGTCGGCGGTGACGCCCTCCGGCATCGGATCGGCGGGCGCCGGGGACGCCGACGCCATGTAGCCGAGCAACGAGTTGCGCAGGTCCGCTCGCTTGAGACGGTCCACCGTCACCGAATGGAAAAGCCACAGCTGGTCCTTGGCGCGCGACGCAGCCACGTTGAACCGTCGCTTGTACTGATTCGCCGTCAGCGCCACGAAATTCTGCGTCGGCGCGACGACCATCGACAGCATGACCACGTTGCGCTCGTCGCCCTGGAAGTCCGGTGGTGTGCCGATGCGCAGACGCCGGTCCTCCCACTGTTCGATGCCGATGCGTTTGATCAGTTCGTTCCTGATCTCGTCGACCTGGGACGTGCCCTGCAGAACGACGACGCCGAACGTCATGCCGTCGTACACCGGATCCGCGAGACATTTCACGATCTGGCCGACGATGGCGAGCGCTTCGGTTCGGTTGACGAGAGACGTCCCCGACCCGACGGCCTCGGCATCGGGCACGAAGGTATGACGCAGCGGTGGAAGTCGATCCGCACCGAACTGCCGCACCGGAACGAGTGGGGAGTCGCCGTAGAACTGCTGCGACGACCAGTTGATGATCTCGGGCATCGAACGGAAATGCTCTCGCAGTCGGACGACCTGTCCGAAGCGCGTCCGCAGCATCGAGAACAGACTCGACCGTGGCGTGAGCGTCGCACGTACATGTTCGGGAAGGTCCGGTAGGTACGCGTCGAGACGAGTGAAGACGTCCTCGAGCGTCCCTGACTGCGGCACGTCGGCAGGTGCGCATTGCCGGTCGTCGCCGACGACGATGACCCGCGGCGCGAGGTAGAGCAGGAACAGGCTGGCGATGTCGGCCTGGCTCGCTTCGTCGACGATGACGACGTCGAAGCTGTTCCGAATGGGAGGGATCGACGCCAGGACCTGCTGCAGCGGCATCACCCATGCGGGTACCGCGGTCTGCGCGTCGCCCATCGCCGACCGCGCGGCACTTCGGAAGGTCTCGGCGTAGCGGCCCGCACCCGTTCCGATCGCGGAGACGTGTTCTCGATACGTTTGCAGCGCACGCACTTCCACGGCAGTCATGCGTTCGAGGCAGTCCCGCCAGGCCATCGCGGCCGCAAGCCGGCCGGTGAGGTAGCTCAGATCGGCGTCGGCGGCGTTCAGTTCCGCTTCGAGCTTCAGCTCCAGACCGGCCTCGTGTTGCTCGGTCACCCATTCGCGAGCCCGTCGCCACGCCCACGCCTTCGACATCTGCCAGCTGAGTTCGTCCCAGTCCGAATTGCCTGCCGTGTCGACGACGAGTTCGTACAGTGCGGGCGCCGCCTCGGACAGCGTGGCTGCGAGCTCGTCCTGCTTCTGCTGATCCTCCTGCTCCAGGCATGCCGCGTTGTAGGCGACGACGGCCGCTGCGACGGCGTCCTCGTCCGCGTCGCCCAACGCCGAAACCAGAGCCGTCCCTTCCGGTGAGGGTCCGGAATCGATCTGTGTCGCAAGCGAATACATTGCTCGATCGAGCTCCGCGCGGGCCACGTCGGCATCGATGCGCGTCGCGATGGCCCCAGCAGAACCGGCGAAGGCCGACGCGTCGTCGAGGCTCTTGATCCACGGCGCCGACGGCGACACCGCGTACAACCGCTCGACGAGGGCGTCTCGAGCATGCAGCACACCGGAGACGCGCGTCAGTTGACTGGTGACGAGCCCGAGGTCGTTGACCTGTCTCGAACGAGAACCCTCCGTGGACACCGAGATTCGCAGATCCGCCAGCAGGACGGCGGCAGTCGCAACGATGTGCAGCGCTCGAATGTGTTCGGCGACAAGACGTGCCGCAAGAGCAGTCGTCGGCGGCAGACCGTCGACGGAGGCCGTGATTCCCAGTTCTTCGACGGCCTTCTGTTGCGCGCTCCTGCGGAACCGGGACTTCCATTCGATTCCCGATTCGAGCGCCACGGCAAGGGATTCCATCGCGTGCAACGCCGCGGTGGTGGTCGTCGAACACTGCACGTCGTGGGCTCCGACGAAACGATCGGCCCGCGCGGCGGTGTCGACCATCGAGACGATGCCACTGACCCGCGACCACAGGTGGGCCGACTCACCGGACAACACCGAATCGGTCAGTTGCCGATAGACGGCGTCGAGTTCGGACACCTCTCGCACGCGCGCGTCCAATTCCTCACAGAGGCGCCTGATCTCGAACGCAGCAGCCGGATCGACCCCGCCGAGGAACTCGACAAGGTGCGTCGATTGCTCGGAACCCGTGGCCACGTGCGCGTTCGCGCGTTGGCACAGCGACCGCAGCTCGGCCGAGTTGGGCAGAACCGTGTCGAGGCGAGGCAGTGACTGGCGAGCTCGACGCGTGCGCCCGTCCGGGGCTGTCGCGATGAGAGTGCGGAGATTCTCGACCTCGGTGCCGGTCAACGGCGGCCGATCCGTGAACAGCGGGCCGGGCAGCCATTCGTGCGCCTCCTGCGTCAGGACCATCTTGCGGACGACGGCCGCCGCCGTGCCGTCGAACCCGTCGGAGACGAACGGGTGCACGACGGTTTCGGCGTCACGCAGTTCGGACACCGACTGCAGCAGGGCCGCACGCCTCGCCACTGCCTCGTCGCGCCGGGCACGCAGCGATGCGATCTTCTCCGACTCGTCGACCTCGTTGTACGACGCCTTGCGGTCGGCGATCCGAGACACGCTTCGGCTGAGCTCCTCCGCACCGCCACGGGACAGATCCGTGATTGCCACGCACAGTTCTTGCAGTTCGGGTGGCAGCTTGTCCCTCAACACGCGCAACGCCTGGGACTTCTCGCTCGTCACCAGTACGCGCTGCCCACGCGCGAGCAATGCGGACAGCAGGTTGGCAATGGTGTGCGTCTTGCCCGTCCCGGGCGGCCCTTCGACGACCACCCCGCTGTCGAGGCCGAGACGTCGAACGATCTGTGACTGTTCGGCGTTGGCGGGCAGCGGAAACAGCGGATCCTCGGCGATCGACGCGGCGTCACCCGACCCGGGAGCGGAACTTGCAGGGACGCCCCTGCTGTTCGAGCTGCGCGACAACCATGCCAGCCGATCTGCGGGCTCGATGGGTTCGACCAGCTGAGCGAGGCCGAGCGGCACGCCGTCGTCGGACCTTTCGAGATCGGCGATCATCTGCTCGTAGTAGTCACGCAGCGCGAACGAATCACGCTTGCGGAGAACGAGTGCAGGCGAGACCGTCAGACTCGCTCGATCCGCGGTCGCGAACGTCGACGGCCTGTCGAGGTCCGGCCGCACGTCGACCGGAAACGCGAGCGTCGCCTCGGCCCACTCCGACAGAAACGGAACGATCTCGGCGGACACGGGCGACGCGACGCGGGCGGTGAGAATTTGCTGCAGATCCGTGGACCTGGACGCGTCGAAACCCGGCCGTCCGGCGAGAAGCTGGGTGTCCTCGAGCCGCGGCCGACCGTTCGACGGCAGCTTGACCAGTAGATCTCCGGTGCGCACGTCCCGTTCGACCGTCGCTGCCTGCGCGATCAGGTGGGTGCAGACATTCGCACCCGACTCGGCCGACGCCAGTGTCAGCAGGCCCGATGCGACGACCAGTTCGACCGACTCCGGTCGCGACGACAGCTCGTGCATCATCAGCTGCAGGCTTTCGTACAGCGACGCTTTCGGACGCGCGACGCGGTCGACCTCGGCCCACTTTCGCCATCGGGCCGAATATGCAGAGAATGCGGTGCGAATCTCGTACGCCCGCCGCACGTCGAAATCCGCGTCGGAATCCGCGTCGTCGCCGGGTGTCGACGGCATCGCAGTGTCGGTCAGTTCGAGTGCGCGGTACCGGCTGTCCTCGATCATCGACGGATCGATGGAACCGATGAGGATCTCCGGGACTACGGGCGGGTCGGTGACCTCCACAGGGCGCACGCGTAACAGCACGCCGCCCGATTCGACCGATGCGTCGACCGTGGGGACGACCGCACCGTCGTGCAACCAGCGAGTCCGCAGATGACCCTCGAAGTGCAGTATCGGCTCGGTTCGCGCCACCACTGTTTCGCGGAGGAACCGCAGCAACCGCAACACTCTGTCTCGAACGTCGCCGGCCGGGGCGTCGCCACCTGCATGGTCCCGAGAGGGCTCGGGGCTGACACGAGAAGGCTCGGGGCTGGCACGAGAAGGCTCGGGGCCTGGAACCGGTGCGGTCGACACAGTGAAAACCTCTGAACTCTTCGAAACGGCCGTTCTCGAACAGGGACGGAGCTTGCACGCTCGGAACAGACTAGTCGGCACGACGCGTTTCTTCACGATCTCCGAACCATCGGTCTTCTTTGTCGTGGGATTTCACAAAACGCGTCCGCTTTCGACGGTCAGCAGCCACAGTCGACAGGTCCGGAATGCTCACCGACGGCCGAGCGGATACGCAGCGATCGATCACCGTGATGCACAACGTCTTTCGAACAGGCATAAGAACACACGTGCGCGCGTCCGTCATCTCGGAACGCGTCGCCTGAAAGATCGCGGAAGATACCCGAAGTCGATCCTTGCCGCAAACAGCAGACCGCACGTCCTGACGAGCCTCCGACAGCACACCGGTACCGATCGGTAACGTACCGACGGGTAAGTAAAGACATGACCGTGAGCGCGAAATGTCAATTCCAACAACGCTACTCGTCAGTATCCCGTCAAGACCCCAGGGTCTTTTCACAAGTTTTTCGCGGCAACTCCGTGAAAAACACTGTGTTGGTTGACCTTTGAAGGAAGCGATATCAATCACAGTTTGCCCGAAAGTAGTTGACATGGAAAAACACTGCCGAGCCGCTAGAATCAGTTCTCGTTCAGCCAGCGCCTGAAGATTTCGCGGGGCGGGGAGAAATCAGAATCGGATGGACGGCACGAGCGAAGAAGACGGTTGTCGGGGGGCCTGCAACGGGTGGTGATCCGCCCTCGCAGACTTGCCGGCGTCTCTTGCCCGCGCACGCGCCGACGATTCGATTCCCTCCCGCTGGCGGTCGACCCTCGACCGACGACATCCACCACCTGACGAAGAGAGACACGTTGTTCAAGCGGATAGCAGTAGTCAACAGAGGCGAAGCGGCCGTACGCCTGATCAGAGCCGTCAAGGAACTCAACGCCGAGTACGACTACGGCATCCGGACGGTCGCCCTCCACACCGAGGCCGAACGACGGGCAATGTTCGTCCGTCAGGCCGACGAAGCTGTGACACTGAACAAACCCGCCTCCGGGTCGGCGTACCTCGACTACGAGGTTCTGGAAGCTGCACTCGTCGAATCGCGTGCCGATGCGGTGTGGGTCGGCTGGGGATTCGTCGCCGAGGACCCCGCGTTCGCGGACATCGTCTCCCGACTGAACATCACGTTCATCGGCCCGTCCGCGAGCGCGATGCGCCTGCTCGGTGACAAGGTCGAGGCCAAGCTGCTCGCCGAGAAGGTCGGCGTCCCCGTCGCACCGTGGTCCGGTGGTCCCGTCTCCACTCGCGCCGATGCCCGGCGTCACGCGCAGGCGATCGGCTACCCGCTCATCATCAAGGCACGCAGCGGTGGCGGCGGTCGCGGTATCCGCAAGGTCTTCCACGAGGACGAGCTCGAACTGGCTCTCGAGCGCACCCAGGGTGAAGCCGAGCGATCCTTCGGCGACCCCGTCGTCTTCATCGAGCGCCTGGTCACCGATGCCCGCCACGTCGAGGTGCAGGTCATCGCCGACAACCACGGCAACGTGTGGGCTCCCGGCGTCCGCGACTGCTCGATCCAGCGCCGCAACCAGAAGGTCATCGAGGAGTCCAGCTCTCCGCTGCTGACGAAGGAACAGTCCGACCACCTGCGTGCGGTGTCCGCGGAACTGGTCCGGGCCGCCGAGTACTCCGGTGCAGGCACCGTCGAGTACCTGTACCAGCCCGAGCAGAAGATCTTCACGTTCCTCGAGGTCAACACCCGCCTGCAGGTCGAGCACCCGATCACCGAGTTCACCACCGGCCTCGACCTGGTCAAGCTGCAGATCCTGGTGGCGAACGGCGAGCGCCTCGAAGGTGACTGCCCTCCCGAATTCGGCCACGCCGTCGAAGCTCGCCTCAACGCCGAGGACGCCGACAACGGATTCGCTCCCGCGCCCGGCAGCGTCGAACTGCTGAAGTTCCCGCTCGGATCCGGCATCCGCGTCGACACCGGCATTGCGCAGGGCGATGTCATCCCGCCCGACTACGACTCCATGGTCGCCAAGGTCATCGCCTGGGGACGCGATCGTAGCGAGGCCCTCGCCCGTCTACGGACCGCGCTGCGCGAGACGACCGTCGTCATCGACGGTGGCACGACGACCAAGTCGTTCCTCCTGAGCCTGCTCGACCGCGACGAGGTCATCACGGCATCCGCCGACACCGGTTGGCTCGACCGCACCGACGCCGGAACCGCGACGGGCCCGACCGCGAAAGCCGACATCGCCATCGTCGCCGCCGCGATCGACGCGTACGACGCCGAAGAGGCTCGCGAGCGCGCCGCGTTCCTGACCTCCGCCCGTGGTGGACGACCCCGCGCCAGCCACACCATCGGCCGCACGGTCGAGCTCAGCTACCAGGGCCAGGCCTACAAACTCGGCGTCAGCCAGATCGGCCCGCACCGCTACCGCGTCGACGGTGACAGCGGGGACCTCCAGGTCGACGTCGAACGTCTCGGTGACTACCAGAGCCGCCTCGTCGTCGGCGACAGTCGTTACCAGGTCGTGACCGTCGCGCAGGCCGCGCACTTCCTCGTCGAGGTCGACGGCATCAGCCACCAGATCAGCCAGGACGAGGCAGGCCTCGTGCGCGCACCCGCGCCAGCGGTCGTCGTCGCCGTTCCTGTCGCCGTCGGCGACGAGGTCGAGGCAGGCCAGACCCTCGTGGTGCTCGAAGCCATGAAGATGGAAACGGCCGTTCGCTCGCCGTACGCGGGCCGGGTCAGCGAGGTCCTCGCCTCCGTCAACGGTCAGGTCGACTCCGGCGCCCCGCTGCTGCGCGTCGACGAAGCCGGTGAGCAGAAGGCGTCGTCGCAGACCGCGCGCGTGGACTTCCGCACCGTGACTCGCCCCGAGGGTGAGACGGCGAGCTGCCTCGCTCTGGCCCAGTTGGACGAATTGGCCGCTCTCATCACCGGATTCGACGTCAACGCATCTCGTGCACGGACGCTCCTGTCCGACTACGAGACGCTGCGCAGCCAGGTCCCGCGCGACGATCGTCAGGTCGTCGACGCAGAATTGGCTCTGCTCAACACGTTCGCCGACATCTGCGAGCTCTCTCGTAACCGTCCGACGATGGACGAGGAGAACACCGACACTCGCGTCCACTCGCCTCGCGAGCACTTCCACTCGTTCCTGCAGTCGCTCGATGCGGACATCCAGGGACTGCCGGATACGTTCCGCGGCAAGCTCTCTCGCGCGCTACGTCACTACGACGCAGAGGACCTCGAGCGCGGACCCGAGCTGGAGGAGGCCGTCTACCGTGTCTTCCTCGCGCTGCAGCGCATCGAGAATCAGGTTCCCGTCGTCGCCGCGCTGCTCGATCACTGGCTGTCCGACTCGTCGACGCAGCCCGCGGCAGGCTCGGCCATCGGCGAGGTCCTCGAACGCCTCATCGTCGCAACCCAGGCCCGCTACCCGCTCATCGGCGACGTCGCCCGCAACCTGCGATTCCGGCTGTTCGACGCCCCGCAGATCGCACGGTCGCGCGAGCAGGTCTACGACGGCGTCCGCGGTAGCCTGCAGTACCTCGCCGAGAACCCCGACGCGCCGGACTACGCCGCGCGCATCGATGCGCTCGTGTCGACGCCGGAGCCGTTGCTGGACCTGCTGGCAACCCGCGTCGCGGATCCGGGTGCACTGCTCGAGGTCGTCACGCGTCAGTACTACGAGATTCGCACCCTCGAGGACGTCAAGGCGTTCGACCGCGACGGCAAGCACTTCGTCACCGGCAACTTCGAGCTGAACGGCGAACGGCTGCAGCTGGTTTCGACGGCGACCGCGTTCGACGACCTGGCACGAACGATCGATGCGATCGACGACATCGCCGGGCCTGCGCCCGAGCACCTGGCCGTCGACCTGTACCTGGCGTGGCCGAACGCACCGAAGGACGGCGACGAGATCTCGTCGACCATTCATTCGGTTCTGTCGGCACATCCTCGCACCAGCGGATGGCGTCGCATCACGATCACGGTGTGCGGCACGGATGTTCGCCACGTGACGTTCCGTCGCCCGACCACCGAAGGGTCGCAGCCCCTCGCGGAGGACACCGTCATCCGCGACATGCACCCGCTCACCGGTCAGCGTCTCGACCTGTGGCGTCTGAAGAACTTCGACGGCAAGCGTCTGCCCGCGACACCGGGTACCTACCTGTTCCAGCTGCAGGCCAAGGAGAACCCGGCCGACGAGCGTCTCATGGCGCTCGCCGAGATCCGCGGCGTCACAACACAACTCGACGAGAACGGTGACGTCGTCGCGGTTCCCGAGATCGAGCGCACCGTCGCCGCGTGCCTCGACGGCATCCGCCGTGCTCAGGCAGGACGCAAGAAGCGTCTCGACGCCAACCGCATCACGCTGTACGTGTGGCCGGTGCTCGAGGTTCCCGAGGACAAGCTCGCGACGATCGCCCGGCACATCGCGCCGTCGACGATCGGTGCAGGCCTGGAAGAGATCACGATGATCGCGCGCCTCAAGAGTGGCCCGGACGCCCCGGTCCGCGACGTGGCCATCCGCTTCTCGTACCGATCGGGTGCGGGCGTCATCGCGAAGGTGACGGCCAAGCCCACCGAGCCGCTGCGTCCGCTCGACGAGTACACGCAGAAGGTGCAGCGCTCGCAGGCCCGCGGCACGGTGTACCCGTACGAGCTGATTCCGCTGCTCACCGGTTCGAAGGGCGCGTTCACCGAGTACGACTTCGACGACAGCGGCGCATTCGTGGCCGTCGATCGCCCCTACGGCCGTAACAAGGCAGGCATCATCGCCGGCCTCGTCACGACGCCGTCCGAGCGCTACCCCGAGGGCATCACTCGCGTCGCACTGTTCGGTGACCCGACCAAGGCGCTCGGTACCGTCGCCGAGGCCGAGTGCTCGCGCATCGTCGCCGCCATCGACCTGGCCGAGAAGCTCGGTGCGCCGGTCGAGTGGTTCGCACTGTCCTCCGGTGCCACCATCTCGATGGCGACCGGTACCGAGAACATGGACTGGGTCTCACGCGGTCTGCGTCGCATCATCACGTTCACGCAGGCAGGCGGCGAGATCAACATCGTCGTCGCAGGCATCAACGTCGGCGCGCAGCCGTACTGGAACGCAGAAGCCACGATGCTGGCGCACACGAAGGGCATCCTCGTGATGACCCCGGACAGCGCAATGGTGTTGACCGGCAAGCAGTCTCTCGACTACTCCGGTGGCGTCTCGGCCGAGGACAACTTCGGCATCGGCGGTTACGACCGCGTCATGGGACCGAACGGCCAGGCACAGTACTGGGCACCGAATCTCCGTGCCGCAGTAGAGGTTCTGTTCGCTCACTACGACCACGCCTACGTCCTGCCGGGAGAGCGGTTCCCGCGTCGCGCCGTCACGGCCGACCCGTCCGACCGCGACGTGCGCAGCTACCCGCACGTGCATCCGTCGAGCGACTTCACCACCGTCGGCGACATCTTCTCGTCCGAAACCAACCCGGATCGCAAGAAGCCGTTCGACATTCGCACCGTCATGCGTGCGGTCGTCGACCAGGATCACTCGGTGCTCGAGCGCTGGGCCGACATGGCCGACGCCGACACCTCGGTCGTCTTCGACGCGCACCTCGCCGGAATTCCGGTCAGCGTCATCGGTATCGAGTCGCGGGCCATCCCGCGTAAGGGATGGTTCCCGGCCGACGGACCCGACCAGTGGACGTCGGGCACGCTGTTCCCGAGCTCGTCGAAGAAGACGGCTCGCGCGATCAACGCCGCCAGCGGCAGCCGTCCGATCGTCGTGCTGGCCAACCTGTCCGGCTTCGACGGCTCCCCCGAGTCGCTGCGCAACATCCAGCTCGAGTACGGCGCCGAAATCGGTAGGGCCATCGTCAACTTCGACGGTCCCGTCGTCTTCTGTGTCGTGTCCCGCTACCACGGTGGAGCGTTCGTCGTGTTCTCCGGAGCGCTGAACGACAACATGGAGGTGCTGGCCGTCGAGGGCTCGTTCGCCTCGGTGCTCGGTGGAGCTCCGGCGGCAGCGGTCGTCTTCACCCGAGACGTCAACGCCCGCACCGCAGCCGACCCGGCCGTCAAGGACATCGAGGCCCGTCTCGCCGCCGCCGAGACCGACGCGGAGCGCACGCACCTGCGTGTCGAGCTGGCGCAGGTCAAGACGGACGTCCGCAACGCCAAGCTCGGCGAGGTGGCGTCGGAGTTCGAGGCGATCCACAACATCCAGCGCGCTCAGGAAGTCGGATCGGTGCACCACATCGTCCCGGCCGCCGAGCTTCGCCCGCAGCTCATCGCAGCGGTCGAGCGTGGAATGGCCCGCACCCAGGCGTAAGTGGTTCCGACGCAACACCCCCGGCCTCGCACAAGGCCGGGGGTGTTGTCGTGTCGGGGCACAGATGCTCACCTTTTCGCTGGATGCACGGCAACTGGCCAGCAATGTGGCGTGCACCTGACAACTACGTGAGCGTCCAGCCGGCGAGGGTGCGGCGACTTTCGAATCTGCGACGCTCCCCGGTGATCGGGTCGTCGAATTCGACTGCCCGCGCGAGCAACTGCAGCGGGGTGCCGAAGTCATCTGCGGCCGTGCGCGTGTAGTTCGGGTAGTACGGATCGCCCTGGATGGGAATGCCCAGCGACGACAGGTGAATTCGCAGTTGGTGCGTACGACCCGTGTGCGGGAACAACCGGTAGCGCGCCCTGTCGCCGAGTTCCTCGATCAATTCGATACGCGTCTCGCTGTTCGGTTCGCCCGGCTCCTCTCGTGCAACCATGACGCCGTGGTCCTTGAGAATTCGACTGCGCACAGTGCGCGGAAACTCGAGCGACGGGTCGTATCCGGCGATCGCCTCGTACTCTTTCAGGACCTGCCTGGTCGAGAAGAGTTCCTGGTAAGGGCGCCGCAACGCCATGTCGCGCGTGAACAACAGGACACCGGCGGTGGCGCGGTCGAGTCGATGAGCCGGCGTCAGATCCGCGTCGTCGAACATGCGACGCAGCCGCACGGTCGCGGTCTCGGTGACGTGCATGCCGCGCGGGATGGTCGCCAAGAAGTGGGGCTTGTCGACGACGACGATGCCGTCCGCGTCGTACAGGACGTCGAGGTCGAAGGGGACCGGAATCTCCGGCGGCGGAACCCGATAGAAGTAGACGAATCGGCCGGGAGCGTACCGTGATTCGGCATCCCAGCGTCGACCTTTCTCGTCGACGACCTCGCCGGCGGCCATGGAATCGATCCACGGATCCATCGGGTGTTCGCGCGTCAGGAATTCGAGCAGCGTTCGGGCGACGTCACCGTGCGGAAGTCGAATCCGCAACGGCGCCAGCCCATCCCGGAAGGGTAGGGGTTCAGACGGCACAGTCGATGCACACGAGGCGCAGGCCGCGTCCGTCGTCGTCGTCGAAGTCCTGGTAGCGCGACGTCGGGTTCGCGCAGACCGTGCATCGGCCGATGACCTCGGTGTGTTCCGAGAAATCGGTCGTCATCCGCTTGTCGAAGACGTACAGCGACCCCTTCCACAACCCGTCGTCGCCGAAGGTCTCTCCGTACCGAACGATTCCGCCGTCGAGCTGATAGACCTCCTCGAACCCGCGCGACCGCATCAGCGACGACAACACCTCGCAGCGCACGCCGCCCGTGCAGTACGTGACGACCGGGCTCTTCTTCAGGTGGTCGTACTTACCGGAATCGAGCTGGGCGCCGAAATCGCGCGTCGTCTCCACGTCCGGCACGACGGCGTTTTCGAATCTGCCGATCTGCGCCTCGAATGCGTTCCGTCCGTCGAAGAAGACGACGTCGTCGCCGCGCTCGCCGACCAGTTCGTGCACCTGCTGCGGGCTGAGGTGCGTTCCCCCGCCGACCACGCCGTCTGCATCGACCTTCAGTTCGTCGGGCGCGCCGAACGTGACGATCTCGTCCCGCACCTTGACGCTCAGGCGCGGAAAGTCGTCGCCGAGACCCTCCGACCACTTGATGTCGGCGTTCTTGAACGGGGCGTAGCTGCGGGTGCCGCGAACGTACTTCTTGACGTCGTTCACGTCACCGCCGACCGTCGCGTTGATCCCGTGTTCGGAGATCAGAATCCTGCCGGTCAGGTTGTTCGACGCGGCGAGGGTGTGCTGCCAGAGCCGGATGGCCTCGGGGTCCGGCAGCGGGGTGAACACGTAGAACAGGACGATTTTCGGTACAGCCATGGCTGCAAGTATGCCGTGGTCGGCGGGCCGGGTCCGAATCGGCGGGGAGCGAATGGCCGCATCCGGTCACTCGAGGTGACCGAACGTGACATTCGGTCGGACAGCAGGGTGTTTCAGTCCGCCCGAACCGGCATGGGCGCAGGCTCGACCCGGGCAACCCCGTCGGCGACGGTGAAACCCGCACCCCAGTACACGCGGGTCAGCGGGTCTTCCTTGGCGTCGAGGTACCAGTGATCCATCTGCACGCCCGTCGGCGTCACCTCGAACACTCCGAAGCCGTGGCTGTCGAGGTCGACGTAGCGAATGTGCCGGTTCAACGTCATGAGCGCGGATTCGGCGACGCGGCCGAGGGTGTGCGGCGGCGTCTTGGTCAGATCGTCGATGTTCGCCGACGTCACCGACGTCACGACCAGCTCGGTGGCGACGCCGCCCGTCTCGAAGTAGCGCGACGCGTCCTGCGGGATGTCGCACGCCCACGCGGAGTGGATGTCACCGGTGATGAAGACGGTGTTCGTGACTCCGTTGTCCGCTATCGCGCCGAGCAGACGCGCGCGGTCGGCCGTGTAGCCGTCCCACGGGTCCGCGTTGTAGGGCAGTCCGCCCTCCGGGATGTTCAGCAGAGCCGTCAGACCGCGCGCGGCCTCGCTCTCGAGCGGCGGCAGCAGAACCGGGGTGATCATGACGGGGTTGCCGACGATCTTCCACCGCGTCGGAGACGACACGATGCCTTCCGTCAACCACTCCATCTGGTCCTTGCCGGTGATGGTGCGGTTCGGGGAGTCGACGTCGCCACCCTGGAACGGCAAGACCTGCTGCGACCGATAGGTGCGCAGATCGAGCATGGACAGCTCGAGCAAGTTGCCGAAACGCAGCCGTCGATACAGGTGACGGTTCTGCGGTGTTCCGGCGGTGCGGACCGGCATCCACTCGTAGTAGGCCTGCACCGAATTGGCCTTGCGCTCGGCCCACGGCCCCTCGGTCTCGGGCTGGTGGTTCTGGGCGCCGCCGTCGTACGCGTCGTTGGCGCTCTCGTGGTCGTCCCACGTGCAGATCCACGGCACTCCGAGGTGCGCCGCCATCAGGTCCGGGTCGCTCTTGTACTGGCCGTGGCGGATTCGGTAGTCGTCGAGACTGACGATTTCGTGGACCGGATCGTGTTGCCGCACAACGCCGTTCTTGCCTGCGAAGCCGCCTGTCTCGTACTCGTAGATGTAGTCGCCCAGGTGGATGATCGCGTCGAGGTCCCGTCGATCCGCGAGATGCCGGTACGCGGCGAAGAAGCCCGACTCCCAGTTCGAGCACGAGACGACACCGAAACGAACCCGTTCGAGGTCGGCGTCGTTGCTCGGCGCGGTGCGCGTGGTTCCGACGGCGGACTGCGTCCCGGCCGCCTCGCCCGTCTGGATCTCGAAGCAGTAGTAGTACGTCGTCGCGGGAGACAAGCCGTCGACGTCGATCTTGACGGTGTGATCGCTGGCGACGTCGGTGACGACCGTGCCGCTGCGCACGAGCATCGTCAGTTCGCGGTCGGTGGCCACGCGCCACCGAACCGTCGTCGCCGGACCGAGCCCGGACCCAGGAGTGGCGTCGGGACCCGGTGTGACGCGCGTCCACAGAACGACTGCATCCGGCGTCGGATCCCCGGACGCGACGCCGTGCTGGAACGGAACGAACTCCGTTCCCTGCGCGTAGGCGACGGCAGGCATCGCCGATGCTGCTCCAGCCGCCGCGATCGCTACCGATGACGAACGCAGAAATCCCCGCCTGGACACACCTTGTCTGTCGCGCACCGAGCTAGTTCATTCGAACTTCGGCGCGTGGTCAAGTCGACCTGGCCACCGGGCTCGAAAGTTCACCGGAGATACACGACGAGGTTTGCCGAGGTATCGATCCGAGCACTCTCCGGTCCATGACATCCTCCGATCCGCTGTGGCTCTTCGGAGATCAACTCGGGCCGCATTTCCATTCGACGGAAGAGCACGGACATCGGGATGTTCTGCTGGTCGAGAGCGCCCGCGTTCTACGACGACGACGGTTCCATCGCCAGAAGTTGCATCTGGTGCTGTCGGGGATGCGTCATCTCGCCGACGAACTGGGCGACCGCGCGACCTACCTGCGCACCGAGACCTACCGGGACGCGCTGGAGGAGTTCGGCAGACCCGTCCTCGTATTCGAACCCACGTCGCACTCGGCAGAGCGCTTCGTCGAGACGCTGTCCGAGGAAGGCCTCGTCGTCGACGTGCTACCGACGCCGATGTTCGCGCTCAGCCGCGGCGATTTCGCCGAGTGGGCCGGAAATCGCACTCACTTTCTGATGGAGACGTTCTACCGCGATCAGCGCAGGCGCTTCGACGTCCTGATGAAGGGCGACGAACCCGTCGACGGACGGTGGAATCTCGACGAGGACAACCGCGAGCCGCCGCCGAAGAAGCGCGTCACGCTCGGCGTCGACGCACCGTGGTGGCCCGAGGAGGACGAGATCGACGAGCAGGTCCGCACGGACCTCGACGAGATGGAACTCGACACCGTGGGCGAGGACGGCCCGCGGGTGTTCGCCGTCACCGCGGACGAAGCACGAAAAGCGGTGCAGCACTTCGTCTCCTATCGTCTTCCGGACTTCGGCAAGTACGAGGACGCCGTCATGACCGACGACTGGACGATGGCTCACTCGCTGCTGTCGGTGCCGTTGAATCTCGGGCTGTTGCAGCCCCTGGACGTCGCGGAGTCCGTCGAACAAGCCTGGCGCGACGGCGGCGCGCCTCTGTCGTCGGCCGAGGGCTACGTCCGTCAGATCCTCGGGTGGCGCGAATACGTCTGGCACCTGTACTGGCATTTCGGTCCCGAGTATCTCGACAGGAACGAGCTGAACGCTCACGAACCGCTACCGGAGTGGTTCGACGATCTGCACGGAGACGAACCGGTCGCGGCGTGCCTGTCGCACACTCTGTCCGAGCTCCGCGACCGCGGGTGGGTCCATCACATTCCGCGACTGATGATCCTCGGCAACTTCGCGTTGCAGCGCGGCTACGACCCGAAAGCGCTGACCGAATGGTTCGCGACGCGGTTCGTCGACGGCTTCGCGTGGGTCATGCCCGTCAACGTCATCGGCATGAGCCAACACGCGGACGGCGGTCTGATCGCGACGAAACCGTACGCGTCGGGCGGCGCGTATCTGAACCGCATGACCGATCACTGTGGCGGATGCGAATACAACCCGAAGAAACGACTGGGCACGGATGCCTGTCCGTTCACCGCGGGATACTGGGCGTTCGTACACAAGCACCGAGATCGGTTGGCACAGAACCACCGAACGGCGAGGCAGGTGTCGTCGATGAACCGGCTGGCCGACCTGGATCAGGTGCTCGAACAGGAGCGCCAGCGCGAGGTGTACTGAACGGCCCGTGGCAGAATCACCGAACATGTCGGGACCCAGTGAAGAAGCGTTCCCCGACTGGTTCGTCGAACGCTTCGCCGACTACTGGCAGTCCGGCGGCGCGTCGCGCATCGAGGGTCGGATCATGGGCTACCTGCTCGTCGACGAATCACCCGGCGTCACCGCCGCTCAGCTCGCAGAGGCGCTGAGCACCTCCCGCGGATCGGTGTCCAACTACATCCGACGCCTCATCGCACGCGGGTTCGTGAAACAGGTGCGGCGGCCGAGAGACCGGATGCACTACTACGTCATGGATTCCGACGTGTGGGGCGGCTTTCTCGAGAACGAGCACGCCTACCTCGAGAACCAACGCGCGCTCGCGACCGAGGCATTGAAGTACGCCGACCCGAACGGTCCGGCCTACCTCCGTGTCCTCAACATGCGCGACTACATGGGATGGATCATCGACAACCGCATGCTCCGCAGCGAGTGGACTCGGTTCAAGGAGGAACGGGACGGACGCTGACGCACTACAGCTTCCCGACGGCCTCGTCGATCATCGGCACGTAGCGTTCGAGTGCCCACGGCACGGTCAGCGGGTTGATGATCGACGACCCGGTCACGAACGGCTGCTCGGTCGGTGCAACGACGGACCCACGCCCGATGGCCGGAATCTGGTTGTAGGCGGGCTGGGCTTCGGTCTCCGCGCGGTTCTCGGCGTCCGAGTAGAACGTGAAGATCAGATCCGAATCGTTCAGCAGATTCGCGTTCTCGAGCCCGATGACCGCCGAGTCGGTGCCCTCGGTCTCGTCCAGCGTGTAGACGACGGGGTCGACCTCCAGGCCGAGTGCACGCACCATCGCGACGCGCTGCTCCTCGGCGAGGAACACACCGAGCGTCGCGGGCCCGGTGTTGTAGATGTACGAGAACGTGACGTCCTTGTACTCCGGATGTGCGGCGGTGGCGTCGGCGAACTGGCTCTTGATCTTCTCGATCTCCTCGGCGGCCTTGGCTTCCTCACCCATGGCCTTGCCGATGACGTAGATCTGGTCTTCCCACGTGATGGTCCACGGCTGCTCTTCGTACGCGACGACGGGAGCGAAGTCGTTCAGCGCGTCGAACTGCTCCTGCGTGATGCCGGACCACGGCGCGAGGATGAGGTCGGGATCGAGCGCGAGAACGGCCTCGATGTTCAATTCCGTTCCGCCGGTGAATTGTTCGGGTAGCTCGTCGGCGGCGACGGCGTCGTGAATCCACGGAAGATAGCCGGTGTCGTCGCTCCCCCACTGGTACTCCTCGATACCGACGGGCACGGTGCCCAGCGCGATCGCGGTCTCGGCGGACCCCATGCCGAGAGTGACGATGCGCTCGGGCTTCTCGCTGATGACCGCTTGGCCGAGCGCGGAATCGATCGTCACCGTCTCGAAACCGCCGCCCGACGCGTCCGCGGTGGTGTCGTCGGTCGACGAGCTACACCCCGCGACGACCAGGGCTGCAGCCAGGAAGCCGGACAGCATCGCGGTGCGCCGGAGAGGGAGGTGTCGCATCGAAGCCCTTTCGCTAGGTGAGCGCGAATGTATAGCCCTCTATACATTTCTGCTCACAGGCGGTTTACCATAGGCTTACCTACTCTAAAATTTCAAATTCCGTGAAACTTCGATGCACGTACGGTGGTCCCATGAGCCTTCCCAAGCCAGGCCCCGATCGCACGGCAGTGGTGACCGGCGCGTCGTCGGGCATCGGTGAAGAGATCGCCCGCGAACTCGCCCGGCGTGGTCATGGCGTCACCCTCGTCGCGCGGCGCGAGGACAAGTTGGCCGCGTTGGCCGCCGAACTCGGCGAGACAGCGCACGTGCTGGCCGCGGACCTGTCGAAGCGCTCCGATCGCGCGGCATTGCTGGGCCGCATCGAAGCCCTCGGCCTGACGCCGGACATCCTCGTCAACAACGCGGGACTGTCCACGCTCGGGCCCGTCGCTGCGTCCGATCCCGAGGCGGAGCTCAACATGATCGAGGTCGACGTCGCATCCGTCGTCGACCTGTGCAGCCGGTTCCTCCCCGGCATGACGTCGCGACGACGCGGTGCGATCCTCAATGTCGCGTCGACCGCCGCGTTCCAGCCCCTCCCCGGTCAGGCCGGGTACGGCGCATGCAAGGCGTTCGTTCTGTCCTACACACAGAGCCTCACCGGAGAGCTGAACGGCACGGGCGTCACCGCGACTGCCCTGTGCCCCGGCCCGGTCGACACCGGTTTCGGTGAAGCAGCGGGTTTCTCGAAGGAGGACGCCGAAGCCGCACTGCCGTCGGTCATGTGGATGCCCGCCGACGCCGTCGCCAAGACCGGCGTCGACGGTATGGCCAAGGGCCAGATGGTCGCGATTCCGGGGACCGTCAACCGCGTCGCGTCCGTGTTCGCCGCGGTGACGCCCCGAAAGCTGTTGGTGCCCATCCTCGCTCGCAACCATCCCGGACTTCGGAGGGGACGATGACCCGTGAGATGACCGTCTCGGACAGCGTCGTGGTGAACGCCGATCCGGACACCCTGTACGCCGCCATCAGCGATCCCACGAAGATGGGCGACTGGAGTCCGGAGAATCTCGGAGCCGTCGTGACCGATCCACGGGACACTGCCTACGTCGGGATGCACTTCGTGGGCCGGAACAAGCGCGGCGGCGCGACGTGGGTGACCCGCTGCACGGTCACGGTCGCCGATCCGGGTAAGGCGTTCGAATTTCGCGTCCACGCGATCGGCGTGAAGAAGCCTCGCCTGAATGCCGCGAACGCCACGTGGCGCTACGACTTCGAATCCGTCGCCGGCGGAACGAAGGTCACCGAGACGTGGACCGACGACCGCCGAAAGTGGCCCGACGTCGCTGCCCTCGTGTTCGACAAGATCGTCACCCGCGGCAGGACGTTCCCGCAGTTCCAGCGTCGCAACATCCGGAAGACGCTGGACAACCTGCAGAAGGCATACGCGACGACGAGCTAGCGACCTACGCTCGCGAGAAGAGTCCTCGGACGTACGCCGCTTGCCCCGCGTGCTGAAGGTCGTCGGACACCACCGACACCAGGCGAACACCGAGGGTGACCGGCGGATCCCAGTTGTCGTCGACGACGCGATCGAGGTCCTCCGCGGTCAGCGACTCGACGTACGCCTTCGTCCTGGCGTGGACGGCGTCGTGATAGTCGCGGAGCAACTCCGCGCTGCTCGTGACGGCCGCGACGTCGTCGGAACTCTGTCCGTACCCGATGTCGCCGGCGTCGAAGGGAAGCGCGAACCGTTCGTGCCAGCCGTCCGCCGTCCAGACCTGCTCACTGCCCGCGACGCCGGCGACGTGATCGTCCTGCACGCGCGTGAGATGCCAGATCAACCACGCGACCGTGTTGGCGTCGGAATCCGGACGGAAGGAAAGAGCCTGGTCCGGAATGTCGTCGAGAGTGTCGTGGACGACGCCCTTGATGCGTTCGAACGCGTCGACGAGTACAGCGGCATGATTCATCGGGGCTCCTTCTGTGCGGCTTCGCCACCCGTGCGAATAGTTGGCCTCTGGACCGACTGTTCGCGCACGGGTGCGAAGCGCATACCCACGTTCGGAATTTTCATCACCGCGACGCCCGTTGCACAGAGAATGAAGGCAATTGCGTATACCGAGACCGGACCGTCCTCCGTACTGAACCTCGTCGAGCGAGAGCCCGGTGAGCCCGGTCCGGGTGAAGTCAGGGTCAAGGTCGTCGTGTCCGGCGTGAATCCGACCGACTGGAAGAACCGCACCGGCGCCACCGGCTCCCTCGGATTCGACGAGGTCGTACCGAACCAGGACGGAGCCGGAATCGTCGACGCGGCGGGACCGGGCGTCGAAGGTCTGGCCGTCGGCGATCGCGTGTGGCTTTATCTTTCCCAGTACCAGCGGCCGACGGGCACCGCGCAGGAGTACACGGTCGTTCTCGCCGAGCATGTGGTGCGGCTGCCCTCCGAGGTGTCCTTCGACGTCGGCGCCAGCCTCGGCGTTCCTGCCATGACCGCGCACCGCGCGTTGACGGTGTCCGAGGACGGGCCGACGCGTCTGCACCCCGGTGCGCTGCAGGGCAAGACCGTACTGGTCGCGGGTGGAGCAGGGGCCGTCGGACATGCGGCGATTCAGTTGGCGCGGTGGTCGGGCGCGACCGTCGTGACAACCGTCAGCAGCCCCGAGAAGGGTGCACTCGCCACCGCGGCAGGCGCTCATCACGTCGTGAACTACAAGACCGGTGACGCCGAGGCCGAGATCAAGAAGATCGCGCCCGAGGGTGTCGACCTGATCGTCGAGGTCGCGCCCGCGCAGAACGCGAAGTTGAACGCAGCTGTCGCCGGCAACCGTGCATCGATCGCGGTGTACGCGAACAACGGCGGCGACGCCTTCACCCTCGACATCCGGCCGCACATGATTTCGAACGCACGCTACCAGTTCGTGCTGCTGTACACCGTCGGCGACCAGGCGTTGAGGGCTGCGCAGGAGGACGTGAGCGAGGCAGCACGGGCAGGCGTCCTCGAGGTCGGTGAAGCGGCGGGCCTTCCGCTGCACCGGTATTCGCTCGAGGACACCGCGGCCGCCCACGACGCCGTCGAGAACGGTGCCGTCGGCAAGGTGCTGATCGACATCTAGGGGCCTTCGGCTCACGTGCGTGGGAATGTAGAGCGGGCTATACATTCCCACGCACGTGAGGCTATGCCGCCACCCCGTGAAACTGGTTCTCCGCCTGCAACATCCCGGAGAACCAGTCGTCGAGGGTGGCGTCGTCGATACGTGCGGGCAGTGCATCGACCTCACGCTCCAACGCCTCCACCTGCGCGACGAACGCAGGCTCGGTGTGCATGACGATCCAATCCTGCAGTTCCGGTTCACGTTCGACGTCCGACGCGAGCGCTTCACGGCACCACGACAGGTACAGCGTCTCGGCCGCGAACATCCCGACGAGCGCTGCGGCTCGTCCGTGCTCACGCGCCAGACCCAATGCATACCTCGACAGCACCGACGACTCGGCCACCAGCGCGTCGACATCGCCGTCGTACGGGAACTTCTCGCGTAGATCGGCGAAATAGTCACGCTGCTCGCCGACGAGGTTGGACATCGACACGACGTGGTCGCGGGCGTCGTTCAACGACCCCGACTCCGCCACCACGAGACCGAGGATGCGTACGGCCGTCAGCACGAACGCCTCCTCGATCACCAGATATCGTCGAAAACCGTTGTCCGACAGTGTTCCCGCGATGGATTCGGCGATGAACGTCACCGCGCGCGACTCCGCGAGAGCCACCTGGTGACGCTTTACCAACGCGGCCGCGCGACTCATTCCCCTGCTACCCACGTGATCAGGCCGTCGAACAGGTCGGTGTACCCCGCCCACTGCTCGCAGAACTCCGGGGGCGCCCAGTGCGGCGAGCAGTCCGACGTGAAGACCACCGAACGGCCCGTGCCGTACTCCCCCGCCACGACGAGCGGGTCGCCGTTGATCGTCGCGGGCACGGCGGTACCGTCCTTCGCGACGACGCGGTTGTACCCGAGCAGTCCCGGCCATTCCGTTCCTGCGCCACCGAGTGCGGCGTGCGACGGGTCGTCGACCTGCGGCACCATGCCCGCGGGAGTTTCGACGCGATCGTCCTCGGGCAGCATCGTGACCGGCAGCGCGTCGGCCAACGCGGTCTGGCGAAACGCACCGCGAGCCTGGAAACCGGAGAACGACAGATACCCGCCGATCATCATCAACGCGCCACCGCCGGCAACCCAGTCACGCAACGCGGCGAGACGGTCCTCACCGGGCTGAAAACGGTCGAACACCCCCGGCGCCAACTGAATCGAGTTGGCGCCGATGTCCGACAGCACGACGACGTCGAACTCGGCGAGCGCCTCGGCCGTACCCGGGAACTGCGTCGGCACCAGGTGGGCCGGCATGTGCACGACGTCGTGGCCGCGCGAGGTCAGCGCGTCCTTCAGCGGCCCGACACCCTCGACGTACGAATGCACGGTGAACTCGTCGACGCCCTTGACGTGCGTGGACGTCGTCATCCAACTTTCGCCTGCGATCAGAACTCTCTTGCCCATGAAACTCTCTATCCTTTTCCGGCGTGCTCGAAGAGCGCCCTGGGGTTGTCTCGCATCAGCGAGAACACGTGCTCCGGTTCCATTCCGCCGCGCACCAATCGTGCGGCGAACGAGACCGGTACATAGGTGAATCCGTTGCCACCGTGCTTGCGGAGCATCGACTTCAGGAACAGGTCGTGGCTCAGCAGCAACTGCGTGCGGTAGCCACCGCCGACCAGACCCTGGATCGCGAGTGCCGTCTCCGCCGGGTACGGCGATTGCCCTTCACCCGGGAACTCGAACGGCATTCCGATCATGTCGAATTCGAGGTACACGCCACGGTCGGCGATCGAACACTGATATTCGGGGTCGTTGCCCGACGGGTCCATGTGGCACAACACCACCGAGCCCGGGTCGACGCCCATCTCGTCGACGACGATGTCGAGGACGTCGTGGCCGTACCGCTTCCAGCCCGGAAGGTGAACGAACAGGGGGACGTTCACTTCCCGCTGGGCCACACACGCCGCCCTGAGCGCTTTGGCCTCGTTGGGCGTGAACCACGGCGAGACACCGATCTCGCCGATCACGCCGGGACTCGGGCGGTCACCGGGCGCGAACTCCTCGATCAACGACGCCGCCAGCATGTCGACGCCGAGTTCCTCGACCTCGGCCGGGTGCGTGGATTCCAGGTACCAACCGCAGCCCATCACGACGCGGACTCCCGACGCCGCCGAGTATTCGGCCAGAATCCCCGGTCGACGGCCGATTCCCGGCGGGGTCAGATCGACGACCGTCGTTCCGCCGTTGTCCGCGAACGCTTTCAGGTCGTCGAGGACGGCAGCCGCGTCGTCGACCCGGCAGTTGTCGAGGCTGTGGTACGGGTTGTCGTGCAGCAGCCACGCGTCCTCGGCCCTGACCTGCCCTTGCAGAATCTCGGCGACACGCGGGTCGGAGGACTCGCTGTACGCCACCGATGCGTCGTTGTGCAGGTGTTCGTGCGGCAGAACGAGACCGAGCTCGGACGAGTCGATCGGGCCGGTGACCGTCTGTACTCTCACTGTCCGCCCGGCGCGTTCTGCAGGTGCTTCCACAGCTGCGCCAGCGAATGGCCGCGCATGTTGATCCAGATCGCGACCAGCAGAACGATTCCGGTGATGATCGGCGTCAGGAACGGGCTGACACCCAGCAGCGTGAGGCCGTTGGCGATGATGCCGGTCAGCACCGCACCGATGACCGTACCGACGACGGTGCCGCGGCCACCGAACAGGTTGGTACCACCGAGAACGACAGCCGTGATGACCGTGAGCTCGAATCCGTTGGCGGAGTTGGCCGATCCCGATCCGAGTCGCGCTGCGATGAGCAGACCGGCGATGCCGGCAGCGAGGCCGGTGAACACCAGCGTCATCATCAGGACGCGACGGGTGTTGACGCCCGAGCGTCGCACCGACTCGACGTTGGATCCGATGCCGGTGACGTAGCGTCCGAACCTCGTGCGGTTCAACGCGATCGCACCGATCACGACGACGATCAACGCGATCCATGCACTCGCCGAGAAGCCCAGCCACGACGCGGTGCCGAGCTTCGCGAAGTACGTGTCCGGCGTGATCGGGACCGAGAATCCCTCGGTGCGGTACAGCGCGATACCGCGAATGATCGACAGTGTCGCCAACGTGACGATGAACGGCGGAATACCTTGATACGCAGCGAGCCAACCGTTGACCAAGCCCCACGCCGCCCCCATCAGCGGAGCGGCGACGAACACGATCGACGAATCGACACCCGCCTGGATCAGTTCGGCGCTCATCGCGGCGACGAATGCCACCGTTGCGCCGACCGACAGGTCGATCTGCCCCGTCGTGATCACGAACGTCATCGCCACCGCGATGATGAGCACCGGCGCGATCTGCGTCGCCAGGTTCGAGATGTTGGTGAAGGTCAGGAACGACGACGTCGTCACCGAGAACACCAGTGCCACAGCGACAGTGACAGCCAGCATCGCGAGCGTCGGTTTGTTCAGCGACTGCCAGAACGTGGGCCTGGCCGCGAGCGTGCTCACCGACGGCTGTGCGCTCTTGTCGATGGTGATCATGCTTGTCCTCCCTGCGGAACAGGTGTGCGGGTGATCAGACCGACCAGCGACTCGATGTTCAGATCGCCGATGGGTACGTCGTCGACGCTCTCACCCTCGTACATGACGGTGATGCGGTCGCAGACCCGGAAGAGGTCCTGCAGTCGGTGCGTCACCAGGATGACGCCGACGCCCTGTGCTGCGACGTCGGTGATCAGCTTCAGCACCGATTCCACCTCGGCGACGGCCAACGCGGCCGTCGGCTCGTCGAGGATGAGTACGTCGGGTCGGAACGACACGGCACGCGCGATGGCGACGGTCTGGCGCTGTCCACCGGACAGTTGACCGATCTCCTGATACGTCGATTTCACCTTGACGTGCAGGTCGGCCAGGATCTCGGCGGCCTTGGAATGCATGCCGTGGCGATCGAGGAACGGGCCCTTCCGCGGCTCGCGCCCGAGGAACAGATTGCTGGCGACGTCGAGCGTGTCGCACAGCGCCAGATCCTGGTAGACGATGCCGATCTTCTTCTGTTGCGCGTCGAGCGGCGTCGAGAACTTCACCGGCTCGCCGTTCACACGCATTTCGCCACCGTCGTGTTGGACGGCGCCGGCAAGGATCTTCATGAGCGTCGACTTGCCGGCGCCGTTGTCTCCGACGACCCCGAGTACTTCCCCCTTGGACAGTCGAAGATCGACTCCGCGTAAGGATTTCACCGGGCCGTACGATTTGGTGATCCCGGACAGTTCGATCAACGGCGCGCTCGTAGGTGCCATCACTTCTCCAGGTAGTAGAGGTAGTCGTCGACATTGTCGGGGGTGACGATCTGCGTCGGAACCGGAATGTCGGCGGGCGCCTCGCGGCCGCAGCCGAGGTCGATGGCGGCGTTCATGGCTTCGTAGCCGAACTCGAAGGTGTTCTGCTGCACGACGCCCTTCAGCCAGCCTGCGTTCAGTGCGCTGACGGCCTGGTCGGACAGATCCCAGCCGACGGCCTGGACACGGTCCTGTGCGTTCTGGCTGTTCACCGCGGCGACCAATCCGATCAGCGCGGGCTCACCGGTCGCGTAGACGTACTCCATGTCGGGGTTGCCGGTCAGCAAGTTCTCGGCCGCGGCCTGCGCGTTCTCCTGGATGTTCCGGCCGTCGACGACGGTTCCGACGGTCATGCCCGCGGCGGACACGGTGTCGGTGAAACCCTTCTGACGCTCGAGCTGGACGGTACTGTTCAACGCACCGACGATTCCGACTGTGCCTGTGCCACCGGACATCTCGGTGAGGGTCGCGCCGATCTGCTTACCGCCCTCCTCGTTGGCCGTTCCGACCTGGGTCGACAGAGCAGGGTCGTCGACGACGGCATCGACGGCGACGACGGGGATGCCGGCCGCGTCTGCCTTGACGATCGACGGCTTGATGCCGTCGGTGTCGATCGCGTCGACGATGATCGCGTCCACACCGGAGGCGATCAGGTTGTCGAACGCGTTGGCCTGCGTGACCGAGTCGTCGTTGCCGCTGATGATTTGCAGGTCGACGCCGGTCCGATCGGCGATCTTCTGTGCAGCAGTGTTGATCTGGTTGAAGAACAGCGCCTGCAGGTTGATCGTCACGAGACCGACCTTCAACGTGCCGTTCTTGCCTTCGCAGGCTTCGGCGACGCGGCTGGGCTCCGGGATGGACGCCGCTGCGGTCGAGCCGTCGCCCGTGTCGCTGGACGACGCCGAGTCGCAGGCGGTGAGTGACAGCGCCAGTGCGGCGCCGACCACGAGCGGAAGAGCGCGTTTCATCATGGGATCTCCTGGAGGTCGAGTGAGCTGTGGTTCATGAAGGCGAGCAGTTCGGTGCGAGTCGGGCAGCCGCGCGGGCCGGCGGTCGCGCAGGCCAACGCGGCGGAGGCACCGGCGAGACGTGCCGCGTCGACAGGAGGTGTTCCCGCGTCGACGAAGGCGATATAGGTGCCGCAGAAGCAATCTCCGGCGCCGACGGCATCGATGACGTCGACCTGAACAGCAGGTTCGGTGGTGACCTCGCCGGTAGGGGTCACGAGGCTCCAGCCCCGCTCGCCGTCGGTGAGGACGAGGTAGGTGTCGTGCTGCGAGGCCAGCTCGGCGGATCGGGCGTCGTCGATGCCGAAGGCCCGCTCCCACAGGCTGCGCCCGACGATGACGTGATCGGCGAGCGCGAAGGCACGCAGCGCCGCGTCGCGATCCTCGCACCCGTCGAGATCGATTGCGACGTCGACGCCGTCGGGCAGACGTTCGGGAAGGAACGCCGCTCGGTAGCCGTCGACGAACAACCGTCCACCACCTGCGTCTGCGATTCTCCGTATCACCGCGGCGATCCGGCCCGCGTCGTTGGCGTCGTCCTGGCTGATGATCGAGCGATCCCCACCGTCGGCGATGAGAACCACGGCCGTCGACAGGAACGCGTCGCGCGGCGCCCAACTGGTGTCGACGCCGCCCCGTTCGAGATTCTCGAGAAACTCGGTCGACCGCACGTCCGGCCCGACGGCACCCGCGAAGAAGACCCGCGCGCCCATCCGTGCGGCCGACACCGCGGCGTTGGCGTTCATGCCGCCGTCGATAGAGACGATCGACGTGGCCTGGACACGCTCACCGAGCACGGGTACATGCGGAACCTGCACTGTCACATCGTTGTTGGCGTATCCGCAGAAGACGATCATGACTTACTTGCCCGCCGCACGAGCCAGGGTACGGACCTTGTCGCCTGCGACGCGGCCCCACCAGCGGCTGTTCTCCTTGACGGACGAGGCGATGATCGCACCGTCGCACTCTTTCATCAACGTCGCGACGTTCTCGGCGGTGATGCCGGACCCGATGATGACGGGCAGAACGGTGTTCGACTTGATCAGTGACACCTCGTCGACGGAGGCAGCGTCGCCGGTGCGCGAACCGGTCGCGATGAGCACGTCGGCGTCGAAGAATTCGGCATCCTCGGTCTGCTCCGCGATGGTGCGGTCGGCGACGATGGCGTGCGCACCGTGCTTGACGTGCACATCCGCGAAGATCCGCACCGGATCGGCGCCGATGCGATGGCGGAATCGGGTGGTCTTGGCAGCCTGACCCTCGATGAATCCCTCGTTGGCGACGTAGGCGTTGGCCCACTGGTTGACGCGAACGAAACTGGCACCTGCGGCCCACGCTGCGGCGACACCGCATTCACCCGCATTCGACAGGATGGAGACGCCGACGCTCTTGCCGAACTCGCCCACGACAGCCGCCGTCACGACGCCCATGCTGGCCGCGGTCTCGTATCCATGTTCACCGGGCTTGAGGAACGGTATGTCCCAATGATTTTCGACGATGACCCCGTCGAATCCGTTGTCGATGTAGGCGTGGGCCTCCTCCACGGCGAAGGCTGCGATCTCGGATACCGGCATGCCCTTGTAGTGCGGGCTCCCGGGCAACGCCGGAAGGTGAATCGCGCCGATGAGGGACGGGCTGCCGGTGAACATCTCGGCCAGCGCCGACGGCTTTGCCGGGAAGACTCCCAGCGAGGACGTACTCACGAAAACTGCTCCTTGGACTGAACTGCGGAACGTTCGGATGTAATCGATTGCCTTGCGTACATGCACCGTAGGCGATCGACACCTGGTTGTGTCAAGGATTTCTCGAGTCGTTTATGTAAACGATTGCCTCTATTGTGTTACCCAGGGTCTTCCAGACCCGTCGGTTCGCTGATCTCGCACTCGAAAGGAGACGAATGCGCAAGGCAACCATCCGCGACGTCGCAGAGCGTGCAGGCGTCTCGACGGCAACCGTGTCGAGAGCGCTGTCCGGCTCCCGACCGGTCTCGGACGAGCTGGCCCGAACCATTCGGAAAGCCGCCGACGACCTCGGCTATTCGGGCAACATCATCGCCAGCTCGCTCCGTCGCAGCAGGACGGACACCGTCGGCATGGTGGTGCCGAGCATCGCCAACCCGTTCTTCACCTCGCTCGTGGAGAACGTCGAACACGTACTGTCGCAGCGCGGCCTCCAGCTGTTCCTGTGCGATTCACGCTCCGACCCGGACGTCGAAGCGCAGCGACTGCGCAGTCTGGTGTCCCGTCAGGTCGACGGCATCATCATCAGCCCGTGCCACGGAGCGCGTTCCGCCGAGGCCGTGCGCACGAGCGCGAAGGCGCTCCCGGTCGTGCAACTCGACCGCTTCGCCAAGGACACGCACACGGACTGGGTCGGCGTCGACGACGATGCCGCGCAAGCACTCGTCATGGACCATCTCGACTCCCTGGGTGTGCGGACCGCAGCCTTCATCAGTTCGACACTGACCAACTCGTCCACCGAGCTACGCAGAGCAGGGTTCTTCCGCCACGCCGCGCGGGTAGGAATCGAGACGCGCGAAGAGTGGACGCTCCTCGGCTCGTACTCCATCGAATGGGGACGGGCGGCGTCACATACCATCTTGGACAACGACTCTCGCCCGGACGCCGTGGTGTGCGCCGACGATCTGATCGCGCTCGGCGTTCTGCAGTCGTGCAGCGCCCTCGGACTGTCCATACCCGGCGACGTCATGGTCACCGGCTTCGACGACATCCCGTTCTCGGCACTCAGCAGTCCCCCGCTGACGACGGTGCGTCAACCCCAGGAACGCATTGCGATCGAGGCCGCCCGTCTGTTGGATCAGGCGATGAACGACACCGTCACCGGCGCCGCGCACATCGCACTGAAACCCGAACTGGTAGTACGTCAGTCGACCGTCGGCCAGGCACGCGCCACCGCGGTGTAGGCCCGGGCGGCGGCGTCGACCTCCGCGAGCGAGACGCTCTCGTTCGCGGCGTGCATCAAGGCGGGAGTTCCCGGGCCCCAGACGACGATCGGTGCCGACGGCGCGGTAGCCGCCAGAATCGACGCGTCGGTGAAGTACGTGACCGGGCCTTCGTCGACAGCGGTGGCCAGCGAGCGCACCCACGGATCGTCGGAAGGCGTCCGCACGCCCGGGAGGTCGATCCGCGCGTCGACGCTGTGGACCTCCGGCTGACTGCGCCACCAGGCGAGCAGGTTCTCTCCGGTTCCGACGGTGCGATGGTCGACGATCACCTGCGCCGCGTCGGGCACGATGTTCGGAGCCGAACCGCCGCCGATCGTGCCGACGTTGAACGTCTCGGCGCCGAGGAACGGGTCTTCTGCGAGAGGGAGTTCGGTGCGCGCACGGGCCAGCACGTCGACCAGCTTCATGATGGCGCTCTCGCCTTTCTGCGGCGTACTTCCATGCGCAGCAACGCCTTTCGTCGCGACGTCGAGCCACAACGCGCCACGATGGCCGAGGTGCACACCGTTCCCGGTCGCCTCCGGGACGATGACGGCACCCACCGAACAGTCGGCAACGGCATGCCGGGCCGCCTGCGCTCCGAGCGACCCGATTTCCTCGTCGCTCGTCAGCAGCAGCGCGATCGGGATACCGCGCTCGGCCGCGTCGATCACTGCAGCCGTCGCGGCGACGAGTCCCGCCTTCATGTCCGACGTACCGCGGCCGTGCAGTAAACCGTTCTCGACCGATGCGGCGAACGGATCGAACTCCCAGTGCACGAGGTCACCGGGTGGCACCGTGTCGACGTGGCATGCGAACACGAGTCGTGTCGCCGACGGCGGCGCATCGTTGGTGAGCAACAACCAAGGGTGCGCGCCGTCCGGTTCACCCTGGACGTCCACGGCGCTTACCTTCGACTTCACCACGGACACAACGGTCTCCATGGTCAGCCGCTGCGGATCCGGGTCGCCCGACACAGTGCGTCGGGCGACGAGTTCCTGGAGCAGTCCGGTCGAGTCCATGTCGTCAGTTCTACCGGATGTCGTCGGCGATACCGTTCTCGATGCCGAGAAATTGGTGTCCACCCGTCGCATGAACGGTGACACGGGCCGACGGCAGGGCTGCGGCGTTCAGCGCGAGGTGGTCGAACGGTACGACGTCGTCGTCACGGCAATGATGCAGCGACAGAGCGGTTTCGGGCTCGGTGTCCCCAAGCTCGTAGTCCGGCACGTCCCAGCCACGCGGCGACCAGTCCGGCATCGCGAGCACGACGGCCGTGCGAACAGGTCGCGGCTCTTCCGCCAGAACGCGTACCAGAACCGACGCGCCGAAAGAATGTGCGACGACACGGTCGTCGGGACCGAGCGCGTCCAGCCTGCGACGAAGGGGCGTCGCCCATCCCTCGAAGGACATGTCGTCGCCGGAGAATTCCGGCATGTCCGTCTCGAGACCGAGCAGCTCGCCGATGCCGTCGGCCAGGGGCCTGTCGTCGAGGTATCCCCCGGCGCCGTGGACGAAAAGCAGTCGCGCACTCATGATTTCGAAATGGTCGGCAGGGTCGACCACGGAAAGTTGATCCACCGGTCCGTTTCACGCCACGAGAAGTCGGGGGCGACGATGGACCGCGGTTTCGTGTAGATGACCGCCGACTTCACCTCGTCGGTGTGCTTCTTCAACAGTTCGACGACGAGGGCGAGCGTACGCCCGGAATCGGCTACGTCGTCGACGACGAGAAGCCGCTTGCCGACGACGGCATCGGTGTCCAGTAGCGGCTCGAGCACGATCGGGTCCGGCAGCGTCTCCTCGATGTCGGAGTAGAACTCGACGTTCAACGTCCCCGCGGCTTTGACGCCCATCGCGTAGGCGATCGCGCCCGCGGGGATGAGGCCACCGCGAGCGATGGCGATGACGATGTCCGGGACGAACCCGTCGTCGACGATCTTCTCGGTCAGCTCGCGGGATGCGGCGCCGAACGTTTCCCAGGTCAAGACTTCGCGCGCGGGTTCGCTCATGGTGGCGATTATGGCGCCTTCGGCACCCGTGCGCGCATAGTTGGCCCAGGTTGCAACTTTCCACTCACAGCCGGTTTGCCGATACAGCAAAACATGTTGCGTATTCCGCATTTCACTGGCACTCTCGTGACATGCACACACACGTCGAGCAGCCCGTCTTCGATCAGCCGTTCTGGGACAACCTCTACACCGAGCAGGCGCAGCGCTGGAGCGGCAACGCCAATCCCGTCCTCGTCACCGAGGTATCGAAGCTGACGCCGGGCAGCGCACTGGACATCGGCAGCGGCGAAGGTGGCGACGCGCGCTGGCTCGCCGATCACGGCTGGACCACCACTGGCGCCGACATCTCCGAGGTCGCGCTGCAGCGAGCACGCGACGAGCAGGGCGACCGGAACATCGAATGGCTGCACCGCGACCTTCTCGAGTGGGAGCCGACGAGCCGATACGACCTCGTCACCGCTCACTTCTTCCAGCTACCCGCCCACCAGACCGGACCCGCGTTCCAGCGCTTCGGCCGTGCCGTCGCACCCGGTGGACATCTGCTCATCGTCGGACACAGCCCGAACGACCACCTCGCGTCGCAGCACAAGCACAGTCAACTGTTGTTCGACGTCGACGCCATCACGTCTCTGTTCGACGACGCGGAATGGACGACGGTCGTCGCCGAGGACCGGCCGCGTCCGGCTGTCGATCCCGACGGCACTCCCGCCGAGCGAATGGATGTGGTGGTGCTGCTACGGCGTGCCGCGAGCTGACCGAATGTGGCTATCCGGTCACTCGGAGTGAGCGAGGGACGCCCTCGCTCTCGGGGGCGGGCGGAGGCCGGTCGGAGCGAATGTGGCCTTCCGGTCACTCGGAGTGACCGGATGTGACATTCGGTCGGGTAGCGGCGAGAGTGGACCGAATGCCGCTGAAGTACTACGTCCCGCTGACGATTTCAATGACCGCTGCACTGATCATCTTGTTCACGCCGGCGTCGGGAGTGCCCAGCGGGTTTCAGCACAGCGACAAAATCATTCACTTTCTCCTGTTCACCGCGTTGGCCTACTCGTCGCGGTTCGCGGGCATCTCGGTGGCGCGAACCGCAGCATGGATCGTCGCGTTCGCGGTGGCGTCGGAGATCTTGCAGGCCGTCCTCCCCCTCGGCCGCACCGGCGGCGTGGACGACGCGCTGTTCGATGTGCTCGGAGTTGGTGCGGGGTTGCTGATTGCTGCCGCAGCGCTTCCGACAAGCTCCCGGCAGCAGCCCACTCTGCGGCACGAATAGTGGCATCATGTGGTGAGGATCGACGACGGGAGACACGAATGCGTACCACTCTTGCCCTTGACGACGATCTTGTCGCCGAGGCTCAGCGCCTGACCGGCACCATGGAAAAAGCTGCGCTCGTCAGGGAAGCTCTCGGCGCGCTGATCGAACGTGAAAGCGCCAGAAGACTGGCACGCCTCGGCGGCACCGAGCCGGGCCTCACCAACACCCCGCGCCGCCGAAGCGAGCCCGCGTGATCCTGGTCGATACATCGATCTGGATAGACCATCTTCGTTCTGGAAACGACGACCTCGCCCACTACTTGACCATCGGTGTGGTGCTCGTTCACCCCTGGGTCACTGGAGAAATTGCTCTGGGAAACCTCCACAACCGGACCGAAATTCTCGGGTTGCTGACGAACCTTCCGCAGGCGTCCGTCGCCGAGCCCGCCGAACTCTTCACCATGATCGAACGAGAAAGACTGTACGGCCGAGGGATTGGCTTCGTGGACGTCCAATTGCTCGCCGCAACAAGGCTGACGCCTGATGCCCAGTTGTGGACACGCGACAGAAGGTTGAGCAAGACCGCCGCTGCTCTTGCAATCCGCACTGTCTCCGGGTGATCTAGATTGAGACGCACGCCCCCAGCCGAGAGGAAGTGCGCCATGAAGTTCGCCCGCTCGAAGATCGCGGCCGTCACCACAGCAATCGCCGCAAGTCTGACGTTCGGCGCGGGCACGGCCGTCGCACAGGATCTGCCGACGGTCGTGCTGGTGCACGGCGCCTTCGCCGACGCCTCCAGCTGGGACGGTGTCGCCGGCGACCTTCGCGCGCGCGGCTATGACGTCGTCGTCCCCGACAATCCGCTGCGCGGACCCGGCTTCGATTCCGACGCGATCGAGAAGGTCGTGAACGGCATTACAGGGCCGGTGGTGCTCGTCGGACATTCCTACGGCGGAACCGTCATCACCAACGTGCATTCGCCGAACGTCGAATCGTTGGTCTACGTTGCCGCGTTCGTACCTGCGGCCGGCGAACCCGCGGCACTGGCGTTGGATCCGTTCCGGTTCGGACTGACCTCGCTACTACCGCCGGTGCTCGGGCTCGAGGTCGTCGAAGACTCGTCCAACATTCTCGGGAAGAACGTCGATTCCTTCATCGAGCCGACGCTGTTCAAGCAGTATTTCGCGCCCGACGTCAGCGACGAACAGGCCGCGAAAATGATTGCGACCCAGAAGTCCATCGCCGCGGTGGCCCTTGTCGAACCGAGCGAGCCGCCGTCGTGGGCAGACACACCGAGCTGGGCGCTGATCCCCCAGCAGGATCAGATCATTCCACCGGCGTCGGAGAAATTCATGGCCGAGCGTGCCGGCGCGAAAATCACCGAGGCACCCGGGTCGCACGCGATTCTCGTGTCGAACCCGGGTGCCGTCGTCGATCTGGTGATTCAGGCGTCATAGGCGCTCAGCGCACGTGCGCCGTCAGGCGCTCAACACACGCAGGTGTTCGTCGCCACCGCCGAGGGTGTGCTCGATCGCCACCAACCGCGAAACATAGTGTCCCACCGGGTATTCTGCGGTGACGCCGATTCCACCGTGCAGCTGGATCGCCTCCTGCCCCAGCTTGCGCGACGACCGTGAGATCTGCAGCTTCGCACGCGACGCGACCGTCGGATCCACGACGCCGTCGGCCAGATTCATCGTTGCGTAGAGCGACATGCTGCGTGCCAGTTCGAGCAGCACGTACATGTCCGCCGCACGGAACGTCAACGCCTGGAACTTCGCGAGCGGAACGCCGAACTGCTTGCGCTGCTTCAGATAATCCGTCGTCAACCGCAATGCCTCTTCCATCGCGCCGACGGCCTCGGCGCACAGGGCAGCCTGCGCCCGCACCTCCGACGCGACGATGGCATCGGTCGCGTCCGAGCCCTCACCCAGCGGTTCCGCAGCGACGTCCGAGAAGGACAGCTGTGCCGCACGCCCACCGTCGTGCGTGCGATACCCCTTGCGCGTCAGTCCCTGTGCGTCACCGTCGACCAGGAACAGTCCGACGCCACCGCCGGGCAACGCCGCACTGACGACCAGAAGGTCGGCACTAGCGCCGTGCGGAACCGGGTTCTTGACCCCGTTCAACGCCCAGGACCCGCCGTCCTCGGTCGCGGACACCGTGACGTCGATGTGCGGCCAGCGACTGCCGGTCTCGTTGTGCGCGAAGGCAAGCAGCGTCGTTCCCTCGGCCACGCCCGGTAGGATTCGCCCCCGCTGATCCGTGCTCCCGACGTCGGCGATCAATCCGCCGGGGACGAGCACCGCGTCGAGAATCGGCTCGGGTGCCAGGCGTCGTCCGACCTCGGTCATGACGGCCATGATCTCGACGGGACCCGCGTCCATGCCGCCGTCGTCCTCGGAGAAACTCAGACCCAGCAGGCCGACCTCGGCGAGCTGCTTCCACACGTCGGTCGACCAGCCTGGGTCGTCGGCGACGATCTTGTTTCGTTTTTCCGTGTCGTACGCCCTGACGAGCACCTCACGGGTGGTGTCTCGGAGAAGTTTCTGTTCTTCGTTCAGTTCGAAATCCATGGCTGAAACCTCACAATCCGAGAATCGTCGACGAGATGATCTGACGCTGCACTTCGTTGGAACCGCCGTAGATCGACACCTTGCGGTAATTGAGATACGTGGGCACCGATCGCTGTGCCCAGCCCTCGCTCTCGATGTCGTCTCCCGCCTCGTACGGCAGCGAATCCGGGCCTGCGATGTCCATCAGCAATTCGGTGACGGCTTGCTGCAGCTCGGATCCGCGCAGTTTCAGAATGGACGACGCCGGATTGGGCTTGCCGTCCGAACTACCCGACACCAAGCGCAGCTGGGTGATGTCCAGTGCCACGATGTCGTTCTCGAGTTCCGCGATGCGCGCGGCGAACAGCGGATCGTCGAGGAGCGTGCCGGTGCCGAGTTTCGTTGCCGCAGCGTGCTTCTTGGCCTCTTCCAGAGCAACCTTGGTGTGGCCGAGCCTGGTGATGCCGGTGCGCTCGTTGCCGAGCAGGAACTTCGCGTAGCTCCAGCCCTGATTCTCTTCTCCGACAAGGTTTTCCGCCGGAACGCGGACGTTCTCGAAGAACACCTCGTTGACCTCGACGCTACCGTCGATGAGCTTGATGGGGCGGACCGTGATGCCGGGAGTCTTCAGATCGATCAACAGGAAGGAGATGCCCGCCTGCTTCTTGGGCGCATCCGGGTTGGTGCGCACGAGAGCGAAGATCCAGTCGGCGTACTGGCCGAGCGTCGTCCACGTCTTCTGGCCGTTGACGATGTAGTCGTCGCCGTCACGGGTAGCCGTCGTGCGCAACGACGCGAGATCCGAACCCGCCTCCGGCTCGGAGAACCCTTGACACCACCAGACGTCCAGATTCGCGGTCTTCGGGAGGAACTTCTCCTTCTGTTCCTGCGAACCGAAGGTCGCGATGACCGGACCGACCATCGACGCGTTGAACGTCAACGGCTCCGGCACCGACGCCAGCTGCATCTCGTCGAGCCAGATGTGCCGCTGCGCGTCCGTCCAATCCCGTCCACCGAACTCCGTCGGCCAATGCGGAACAGCGAGTCCGTTCGCGTTCAAGATCCGCATCGTCGTCACCACGTCTTCTTTGGTGAGCTCGACCCCCACCCTGTTCTTCTCGCGGATCTCCGCGGGAATCTCGGTGGTGAAGAACGTCCGCATCTCGTCACGAAACGCAGCTTCCTCTTCTGTCAGGGCAAGATTCATTCTGGTCCCTCCGCTTCTAGCACCACAGCTGTCACCTCGACCGTACTCTCCGGTAACTGGTCTATTCTGCAGTAACTATGACTTTTCTGGCTCTGGTGCGGCACGGCGAAACCGACTGGAATCTGCACGGGCGCCTGCAGGGAAGCTCGGACATCCCGCTCAACTCGACGGGACGTGCGCAGGCACGCGAAGCCGGGTACGAACTCGACGATCGCCAGTGGGACCTGCTCGTGAGCTCGCCGCTCTCTCGGGCCGCCGAGACCGCCGACATCATCGGCACGCACCTCGGCATCGAACGCACGGCGACGTACCCCGATCTCGCCGAACGTCACTTCGGCGAGGCCGAGGGATTCACCGACTACGACGCCTACTCACGGTGGCCGCACGGCATGTATCCCGGATTGGAACCCCGCCGGGACCTGATGGTTCGCGGTGTCCGAGCCGTCGACGAGATCGCGTCGACGCATCCGGACAAGTCGGTCATCGCCGTCGCGCACGGCGGGGTCATTCGCGCGATACTCGACGCAATCTGCGGGGTCGCGTCGCCACGCATTCTCAACTGTGGTGTGTCGACACTGACGCACGACGGGACCGAATGGACCGTGGAGACGATCAACGGTGTAGCCGCTCGAAGGGTGTGGTGACATGGAGATCGAACGACGAATCGACGAACTCGGGTTCGTGCTGCCCGAGCCGCCTCGGGCTCCCGAAGGGTTCGAGTTCGCTTTCGAGTGGGTTCGGGTATGCGGCAGCCGTGTCTTCGTCTCCGGCCATTCCCCGCAACACGCGGACGGCACCCTCGCGGGCCCGTTCGGGGCCGTCCCGTCGGAGGTCTCGGTCGACGACGCCACCGACGCCGCGAGGGACACAGCGCTGGCCGCGCTGGCGAGTATCAAACGCGCCATCGGTGATCTCGATCGGATCAGCGCGTGGCTCACCGTCTCCGGCAGTGTCAACGCAGACCACGGATTTACGCAGACCACGACGGTGATGAACGGCTTCTCGGACCTCATCGTCCAGGTGTTCGGACCCGAGATCGGAGCACATGCGCGTTCCGCGATCGGAGTGGCTGCGCTACCGATGAACAACGCCGTGGTTGTATCGGCGGAGATCGAAATCGACGGCTAGAGAGGCCCAATGAAGCGCGCGTTTGCATTACTGGCCGCCATCGCTGCGCTGCTGGCCGTGGCCGGGTGCGGATCGTCGTCGGGACCGTTGCTCGAACAGATCGAGGACAAGGGTGTCATCGTCGTCGGCACCGAAGGGACCTACAGTCCGTTCAGTTTCCAGGGTTCCGACGGACAGCTGACCGGCTACGACATCGACGTCGTCGACGCGGTTGCGCAGGAATTGGGCGTGCGCGTCGAGTTCGTGCAGACACCGTTCGACTCGATCTTCGCCGGCCTGGAGTCCCAGCGCTTCGACCTGATCGCGAACCAGGTGACGATCAACCCCGAGCGACAAGGCGCCTACGACCTGTCCAAGCCGTACACCGTGTCCGAGGGCGAAATTCTCACGACGGCAGCGAATACGTCGATCACCTCCACCGCCGACCTCGCGGGAAAGACGACAGCACAATCGTCGACGAGCAACTGGGCCGGAGTCGCTTCCGACGCGGGTGCGAACGTCGAGGCCGTCGAAGGATTCGTTCAGGCCGTCACGCTCGTCAAGGACGGACGTGTCGACGCCACCGTCAACGACAGCCTCGCGATCGCCGAGTACCTGAAGACGACGGGCGACACCGGGGTCAAGGTCGCCGCCCAGACCGGCGACACCAGCTACCAGGCGTTCGTCGCCCGCAAGGACACCGGGCTGATGGACGAGATCGATTCGGCCATCGACACGTTGCAGGCCGACGGCACTCTTGCGCAGATCTCCGAGAAGTACTTCGGCTCCGACGTCGCCGCACCCACCGCGGACACACAGGCGCCGACGTCCGACGCGGCCGCGTCGGACGGCCGATCGAAACTCGATCTGATTCTCGACAACCTGTGGCCGATGCTGAAAGCCACTGTCACGATGACCATTCCGCTGACCGCGATCAGCTTCGTGATCGGTCTGGTGATCGCGCTCGCTGTCGCCCTGGCGCGGATCTCGTCGAACAAGGCTTTGTCTGCCGTTGCGCGGTTCTACGTCTCGATCATCCGCGGCACTCCCCTGCTGCTGCAACTGTTCATCGTGTTCTACGCGCTGCCCGAGCTCGGGGTGGTGATCGATCCGTTCCCTGCTGCGGTCGTCGCATTCAGTCTGAACGTCGGCGGTTATGCGGCCGAGGTGATCAGAGCCGCGATACTCAGCGTGCCGAAGGGCCAGTGGGAGGCGGCCGAGACGATCGGCATGGGCTATCGGACGTCGTTGCAGCGCATCATTCTTCCGCAGGCATTACGTACCGCCGTCCCGCCGCTGTCCAACACGTTGATCTCGTTGCTCAAGGACACCTCGCTCGCGTCGACCATTCTGGTGACCGAGTTGCTGCGCGTCGCACAGCTCGCGGCGGCACCGACGTTCGACTTCTTCGCGCTGTACAGCGTTGCGGCGATCTACTACTGGATCATCTGCATGATCCTCTCGTTCTTCCAAGGCAAACTCGAAGTCCGACTCGACAGGTATGTGACGAAATGACCGATCTGCTCGACGTACAGGGTCTGCGTAAATCGTTCGGGGACAACGAAGTCCTGAAGGACGTGTCGTTCTCGGTCCCGGCAGGCACGGTGACCGTCGTCATCGGGCCGTCGGGGTCCGGTAAGACGACGGTGCTCCGGGCGTTGAACGCGTTGGATCCGGCGGACGCGGGGATGATCCGGATCGGTGACGTGACGGTCGATTTCAGCTCGTCGGTCAGCTCGGCATCGCTCCGCGCCTACCGTGCCCAGAGCGGCATGGTGTTCCAACAACACAACCTCTTCCCACACAAGACGGTGCTGCAGAACGTGATCGAGGGTCCCGTGATCGTGCAGAAGCGGCCGAAGGACGACGCCATCGCCGACGCGCGCGAGCTGCTGAAGCAAGTCGGTCTGGCCGAGAAAGCCGACCAGTACCCGTTTCAGCTGTCGGGCGGTCAGCAACAGCGCGTCGGAATCGCGCGGGCGTTGGCGTTGAAGCCGAAGCTGATGCTGTTCGACGAGCCGACGTCGGCTCTGGATCCCGAACTGGTGGGCGAAGTGCTGTCCGTGATCAAAGGCCTTGCTGCGCAGGGGTGGACGATGGTCGTCGTGACACACGAGATCCGCTTCGCCGAACAGGTGGCCGACGACGTGTTGTTCATCGAGGGTGGCGTCGTTGTCGAGCGGGGTGCGCCGGCGAAGGTCCTACGGGATCCGTCGGAGGCCAGGACCAGGAAGTTTCTGGAGCGAATCCTCATGTGAGTGCGAATGTATAGCCCTCTGTACATTCGCACTCACAGGTGCGGCAGCACCTTGTCCACGGTGATCGGGAAATCTCGCACCCGCACACCCGTCGCGTGGTAGACGGCGTTGCCGATCGCCGCCGGTGAGCCGACGATACCGATCTCGCCGATCCCCTTGCCGCCCATCGGATTCAGCTCGTCGTCGTTCTCCTCGACCCAGATCGCTTCGATGTCGGGCGTGTCCGCGCACACAGGCACGTGATACTCGGCGAGGTCGTGGTTGGAGAAGCCACCGAATTCGCGATCGGTGTTGCCCACCTCCATCAGTGCCATTCCGAGCCCGAACGTCATCCCGCCGATCAGCTGCGATCGCGCCAACCTCGGGTTCATCACCCGCCCGATCCCGTAGACGCCGAGCATGCGCCTCACCCTCACCTCACCGGTGTCGACGTCGACCTCCACCTCGGCGAAGTGCGCGCCGAACGCCATGCGCGCCAGCTCTTTCTGCTCTTCCAGGTCGTCGGAGGTGTCGACGGACACCTCGGCAGGCCCTGTCGCATCGGCGATCGGCCCTACCTGTTCGACGAGCGTCCTGCACGCCTTGGTGACGGCCCAGCCCCACGACGAGGTTCCCGAAGAACCGCCGGCGCCAGGCGCTTTCGGCAGCGCGCTGTCACCGAGCTTCAGCTCGACGCGATCGGCGGATACGTCGAGCGCATCGGCGGCGATCTGCCGCAGCACCGTCCGCGCTCCGGTACCGATGTCCGACGCGGCCACGGACACCGTGATCGAGCCGTCCTCACCCAGCGACGCCGACGCCGACGACGGACTGATCAGCACGGGATAACTCGCCGTGGCGACACCCATCCCGATCAGTGTGCGGCCGTCGCGTCGGTGACCGGGGCGAGGGTCGCGCTCGGACCACCCGAATCGCTCGGCACCGGTACGAAGACACTCGACGAGGCTGCGCGACGAGAATCGGTTGCCGCTCGCGGGATCGACATCGGGTTCGTTCAGGATTCTCAACTCGATCGGATCGATGCCGACGGCGTAGGACAACTCGTCGATCGCCGTCTCCTGCGCGAGCATTCCGGGCGCCTCCCCCGGCGCGCGCATCCACCGCGGCGTCGGAACGTCCAGGACGGCCAACCGATGCGTCGTACGACGGTTCGGCGACGCGTAGATGTGGCGCGACGACTCGGACGTCTGTTCACAGAACTCGAACACATGCGACGTCTGCTGGAACGAATCATGCACGAGCGCGGTGAGTTTGCCGTTCTCGTCGGCACCGAGGCGGAAACGGCTGATAGTCGGCGTGCGATATCCGACGAGATCGAACAGCGACTGCCGCGGCAGTGCGAGCTTGATCTTTCGTCCGGTCGCACGGGCCGCCATCGCCGCCAACACCGCGTTGGGCCGCGTGCTGCCCTTGGAGCCGAAACCGCCGCCGACGTTCTCGGACACGACCCGCACCGCCGAGGAGTCGAGACCGAAGAGGGTCGCGAGATCGCCTTGCACCCCGGACGGCGCCTGCGTCGAATCCCAGACGGTCAGAACGCCGTTCGACCACTCGGCAGTAGTTGCGTGTGGTTCCATCGGGTTGTTGTGATTGGCCGCCGTCGAATACCACCGGTCGACGACATGAGTCGCCGACGCCAGCGCCGCATCGGGGTCTCCTTCGGTCACGTCCGTCGGAAATCCTGCGTTGACCGACTCCGGCGCGAACAGCGACGGATGCTCGGCGGACAGACCGTTGTCCGGCGTCTGCTCGTCCGCATAGGTGACCTGGACGCGTTCCGCTGCGTTCCACGCCGCTTCCAGCGAGTCGGCGACGACGATCGCCACCACCTGACCGCGGTAGGACACCCGATCCGATTGCAGCACAGCGAGTTCGCCGTCCTCGATCTCTCCGAGCTTCTCCGCGTTGCGGTGCCAGAGCAGGGTGACGGCACCGTCGGCTCGCACGTCGACGATCCTGCCCGTGGGTATCGTCGCGGGCACGATGGCGCAGTAAGCCGTGGCCGCGTCGACCGGTTGGTCGACTGCGTACCGCGCAGCACCGGTGACCTTGGCGATGCTCTCGGTGCGCGCGAGGGGCTGACCGATGGCTGCCGTGCTCATACCGATGCCTCCCTGCGGGTCAGTTCGGTCAACGCCTCGGTCACGAGATTGCGAACCAACGGGATCTTGAACGTGTTGTCGCGCAACGGATGTGCCGCCTTCAATTCGAGATCGATGGCCTCTCTGAACACCTCGTGCTTGGCGAGGCGCCCCAGCAGATCCCCCTCGGCCGTGTATGCACGCCACGGCTTGTGCGCAACACCGCCGAGCGCGATGCGCGCCTCGGTCACCTGGCCGTCCTCCACCCGCAACACCGCCGCCACGGACGCCAGCGCGAACGCATACGACGCCCGGTCGCGCACTTTGCGGTACATCGACATCGTGCCTGCGGGCAGCGCGGGAATGCGAAGACCGGTGACGATCTCGTCGTGTTCGATCCTGGTGTCCTTCTGCGGCGTATCGCCGGGCAGGCGGTAGAGCTCGCCGATCGGAACCGTGCGTGTCCCACCGGGTCCCGCGACGACGACGACTGCATCGAGCGCCGTGAGCGCGACCGCCATGTCGGAGGGGTGCGTCGCAACGCAGTGCTCCGACGCCCCGAGAATGGCGAGGTTGCGATGCTCACCCTCGATTGCGGGACAACCGGATCCGGGCTCACGCTTGTTGCACGGCTTGCTCGCGTCCATGAAGTAGACGCAACGGGTGCGCTGGAACAGGTTGCCGCCGGTCGTGGCCATGTTGCGGAGCTGGCCCGACGCGCCGGACAGCAACGCTCGCGACAGCACCGGATAACGGCTGCGCACAACGGGATGCACAGCCAGATCGCTGTTGGTGACCGCAGCACCGACGTGCAGACAACCGTCGTCGGCGACGTCGATCTCGGTCAGCGGCAGGCGTGACACGTCGACGAGCGAGGACGGCTGCGTCGCACCGAGTTTCATCAGATCGACGAGGTTCGTTCCGCCACCGAGAAGAGAGGCGCCCGGGTCGGCAGCGAGTCGGGCTATGGCGTCGTCGACATCGGTTGCGACGTCGTAGGCGAACGTCCTCATCGGCCTGCCTCCAGCACCGCCGGAATGATGTTCGCGTAGGCGCCGCATCGGCAGAGGTTGCCGCTCATGCGTTCGCGGACCTCGTCGCGATCGAGTTCGACGTCGGCCTCGGGCGGGTCGTCGGTGACCGCGCTGGGCCACCCCTGTTTGGCTTCTTCGAGCATGCCGACGGCGGAGCAGATCTGTCCCGACGTGCAGTAGCCACACTGGAACGCGTCGTTGTCGATGAAGGCCTGCTGGACCGGGTGAAGAACATCTCCGTCGGCGAGACCTTCGACGGTGGTGATGTCACGGCCCTGGTACCCGATCGCCAAGGCAAGGCAACTGTTGATGCGCCTGCCGTCGACCAGGACCGTGCACGCGCCGCACTGTCCGTGATCGCAGCCCTTCTTGGCGCCGACGAGGTCGAGATGTTCGCGGAGTGCATCGAGCAGCGTGGTCCGCACGTCGCAGTCGATGTCGTGGTCGGCGCCGTTCACGCGGAGTGTGACTCTGCTCATGGCCGCTCGGTTACCCTGCGCCTGGGCCGTCAAACGTTCAAACGCCCTGCGGCCCAACGAAGGTTAGGGTATCCAAAAGATTACCCGTGCGCGCGAATGTATAGCGGGCTATACGGCGGTCTCAAGCGGTCATCGCAACGAGCGTCTTGTCGTATGCCTTCAGAGGAGTATCCCATCCGAGGGTCCTACGAGGACGGTTGTTGAGTAGGTCCTCGACCTCGGCGAGCCGTTCCGGGGAGTG
>NZ_JAAFYV010000119.1:0-405 GCF_011770055.1 Rhodococcus sp. B10
GGTTGGGCATCCGGCGATGCTAGCATTGCGGCATGAACCTGCCTTCTCTTTCCTCGTTGGCCCGCTCGCACGGAGCACGTGCATGAGCCGCGGCCACTGCATCCTGTCGCATGGCTTCGAGAGCGGCCCGGAAGCGACCAAGGTCACCGCGCTGGCCGACGTGGCGCAGCGCCTGGGCTGGACCCATGAGCGCCCGGACTACACCGACCTGGACGCGATGAGCGAGGTCAGCCGGGTAGGCGACGTGCCGACCCGCCTGCGCCGCCTGGTCGAGCGCGCCGCCATCGCGGCCCGGCAGGGGCCGGTGGTGCTGGCCGGCTCCAGCCTGGGCGCCTACATCTCCGCCATCGCCTCGTTGCAGGTACCGGTGGCCGGCCTGTTCCTGATGGTGCCGCCGACCACGAT
>NZ_JAAFYV010000120.1:0-404 GCF_011770055.1 Rhodococcus sp. B10
TCTGAACCCGTCGAAGCTCGTAACGTTCGGTAATGAGCCAATAACCATTGGAACAACCATTGCTGCGCCCTGATTCATAATTGCACCACACAGAAACCAGAGACTGGCAGTCAGCACATATAAACACGCGATATTAATAACAAGGAAAACCAGTGAGCTCAGGAAAAACATTTTCCTGTCATTACGCTCAGAAAAGAAATAACCGGCAATAATGACAAATATTAACAGAACAACACCTGTAAACATTTTCAAATAATCTTCGCTCATAAATCAAATCCGCGATTAAAAATTGGGTTTAAAATCTTCAGAAACGTTCAGGAACTGTTTTGCCAGGTCGTCCTGCGAAATAAAACCGTATGATAACGGGCGAACACTGCCCTGTTTCGGGTCAACCAGCATCATGG
>NZ_JAAFYV010000122.1:0-402 GCF_011770055.1 Rhodococcus sp. B10
GTATGGCCTGGCACGTGCAGCGACATCGCCTGCAGATTACCGATGCGGAAGGAGGCACCGTCAGCGAACAGGTGATCGAATTGGCTGCCATCACGCTTGAACGCAGTACCGGCATTGAAGACCTTGCCGAAGGTTTCCTGGACAGTGGTGATGCGCTCGCCGATGGCCAGCGTACCTCCCACCTGGCCCCGCAGCCATGGTGCTGCTGAGAGGTGGTCGGCATGCGCGTGGGTTTCCAGCAACCATTGCACCTGTAGGCGCTCGGCCCGCACGTAGTCCACCAACGCCGATGCGGAGGCAGTGGAGGTGCGGGCTGCGGCCATGTCGAAGTCAAGGACGCTGTCGATGATGGCGCACGCTGAAGAAGATGGATCGCGTACGACGTGACTGGCAGTGAAAGTG
>NZ_JAAFYV010000123.1:0-399 GCF_011770055.1 Rhodococcus sp. B10
CGCCTGCGGCATCGACTGCAAGCGGAACGCGCCCACGGCTTCTGCCAAGGCACGCACCTGCGCCTGCATCTGCGCAGTCGAGGCCCCCGCCTCTTCCACCAGGCTGGCGTTGCGCTGGGTGCTGGCTTCCATCTGCACGATGGTCTGGTTCACCTGAGCGATGCCCGCATGCTGGTCCTGCGACGCACTGCGGATACCTGCCAGCAGCTCGGCCAGCTGCTGCACGCTGCCGACGATCTCGCCCATCGTGGTGCCGGCCTGCGCGGCCTGCTGGTTGCCCTGGCCGACACGCGCCACCGAATCCTCGATCAGCCCCTTGATCTGCTTGGCCGCCTCGGCACTGCGCTGCGCCAGCAGGCGCACTTCGGCGGCCACCACGGCGAAGCTGCGGCCCTGCTC
>NZ_JAAFYV010000124.1:0-397 GCF_011770055.1 Rhodococcus sp. B10
GTCGTCGAAGTTGCCATCGACGATGGCACGCAACTGCTCGCGGGGGTCATCGCTGGCCTCGGCGCGGTAGCGGGCGACGGCGTCCTTCAGTTCGCGCAGGATCTGCCGCATTGCAGCATTGAGCAGGCCGTCCTTGTCGCCAAAGTAGTGGGCGACGATGCCGCTGGACAGCCCTGCCTTCTTCGCGATGGTGGCGACGGTCGCGTCGGCCATGCCGATCTCGTCGATGGTCTGGAAAGTGGCCCGGATCAGCTGTTCGCGCCGTACCGGTTCCACGCCTTTCTTCGGCATTGTCTCTCCACGGATTGCGACCCGAAGGATCGGCTGCCCGCCATTATGCTTTTTATTGATTGAACGTTCAATCAATAAACCCTAGGATGCGCTCGCGCCCCACGCC
>NZ_JAAFYV010000125.1:0-396 GCF_011770055.1 Rhodococcus sp. B10
GCCGTAGGCTCCGCAGGTCGGCCACCGCTTGGAGCGATGCGCCGAGAATGAAAGGATTTCAACCCGAATTATACCAGCCGGGGTCGAGCGGCCCTGGTGTGCCCACTATGGCACAGCCACGATCTGTGCATGTTCCACGTGGAACCGGGCGATGTGGGTCAGTTCCTGCAGCGCCGCCGGCGTTTCGGTGGCGGTGATGAAGATCTGCGCCGGCCCACCGAGCAGGCGCTGCAGAACCCGCGCCTGGTGGGTGCGATCCAGCTCCGAGCCCAGATCGTCCAATGCGATCACCGGCCATTCGCCGCGCTGTTCCGCGTAGTCCTCGGCCTGCGCCAGCAGGCAGGCCAATGCCGTCAGCTTGGCCTGGCCGCGGGACAGCGCATCGCGACCCGGAAT
>NZ_JAAFYV010000126.1:0-395 GCF_011770055.1 Rhodococcus sp. B10
ATCGGCAGGTGATCGTTGAATGACAGGAAGTGCACGCGACCGGCATCCATCCAGGCGAGCGCATCGGCAACGCCATCGGCGTGATGCAATTCGAAGCGCAAGTGCATCAAATGCTGTGCCCCCAGGTGCGGGCGCATGGCATCGAGCGTGTCGAGCATGCGCACGGCGTAGGCGCGGCCACGCAGGCCGCCCTCCCAGGAATACGTGACGCCGTGGAATTCGGTGGTGATGCCGCAGGCCAGCAATTGGCCGTCAACGTCGGCCAGCGCGGTCTCGTAGGGAAAGGCCACACCGGGGCGCGGCATGACGGCGCGTTCGAAGGCATCGCCGTGCAGATCGACGATGCCGGGCAGGACGAGCAGGTCGCCGTAGTCGATCATCCCGCGAGTCGGGCT
>NZ_JAAFYV010000127.1:0-392 GCF_011770055.1 Rhodococcus sp. B10
GCCCCAATACCCAGGCCGACATGCGGGTTTCCGACGTGGTGGCGGCCAACTCCTGCTGGGCCTGCTCCAGGTCGCGCATGAAATCACCCATGCGCTGCAGGATCTGGTCGGCGCGCCCGCCGATGCGCATGCTCACCCCGATCACCACCGCCAGCACCTTCAGCACGTCCATGCGGTACGGCTGTGCGGCCAGGCTCAATGCACGATCCAGCTCCATGCCGCTGCGCGCATAGCGCACCGTGGTGTCCAGCAGGCCGCGCAGTGGCGCGCTGGTCTGCATCGAAGACACCTGGAACGCGGCCTGCAGGCTGTTGCCCAGCGCGGTGAGGCGGACCAGGTTGTCGAGGAAGTCCGGCATCTGGTGCAGCAGCTGCGCGCGCAGTCTCGTGATC
>NZ_JAAFYV010000013.1:0-122698 GCF_011770055.1 Rhodococcus sp. B10
CCAAAACCGGCGACGAACTCCTCCCCACCGAAATCCCCGCCAACGTCTACGAAGGCCTCAAAGCCAACAAAGCCGTCGAAGTCCACGTCTTCGGCCGCCGCGGCCCCGCACAAGCCAAATTCACCCCGCTCGAACTACGCGAACTCGACCACTCCCCCAACATCGAAGTCATCGTCGCCCCCGAAGACATCGACTACGACGAAGGCTCCGAAGCCGCACGCCGCGGCTCCAAACAAGTCGACATGGTCGCCAACACCCTGCAGGACTGGGCCATCCGCGACGTCGGCGACCGCCCCCACAAACTGTTCCTCCACTTCTTCGAATCCCCCACCGAAATCCTCGGCGACAACGGCAAAGTCGTCGGCCTACGCACCGAACGCACCGAACTCGACGGCACCGGCAACGCCCGCGGCACCGGAAAATACAACGAATGGGACGTCCAAGCGGTCTACCGCGCCGTCGGCTACCTCTCCCAGAACATCACATCCCTGCCCTTCGACGAACAAGCAGGCACCATCCCCAACGAAGCCGGACGCGTGCTCGCCGACACGGGTCATTCCGCAGGCTCCACTCCCGGGCACGAAGGCAAGCACGTACCCGCCACCTACGTCACCGGCTGGATCAAACGCGGACCCGTCGGCCTCATCGGCCACACCAAAGGCGACGCCAACGAAACCGTCGCCTGCCTACTCGAAGACGCACCCAACTTCGACGGCGCCACCGACCCGTCCGAACAAGCCGTCATCGACTTCCTCGAAGACAAGCAGGTCCCCTTCACCACCTGGGACGGCTGGTACCGCCTCGACGCCCACGAACGCTCCCTCGGCGAACCCGAAGGCCGCGAACGCGTCAAAGTCGTCGAGCGAGAAGACATGGTTGCCGCGTCGCAGGAATAGCCTACGTGCGTGCGAATGTATAGCCGGCTATACATTCGCACGCACGGGCGCTAGCGAAGCGCCTCCCGGATCAAAGCCGCAGGCTCCGTCGCGCACAGGGTCATTTCAGCACGAAACCCGAATATCCCTCGTCGGCAACGGCATTGCACTTCTTCTCGTACTCCACGCACCCACCGACGTAGGGCATGAAGATCTGCGGCTTGCCCGGAACATTGGCTCCCATGTACCAGGACGCCGCCTTCGGAAACACCGTGTACGACGCCATCTCGTTGACGTGCGCCACCCACTCGTCCTCAGCTTTCTGAGTGGGCTCGATGGTCTCGTACCCGTGAGAGTCCATGTACGCGAGGCAGTCCGACGTCCACTCGACGTGCTGCTCGATGGCGGTGACCATGTTGGCCAGCACCGAAGGACTTCCGGACCCTGCGATCAGCAGGAGGTTCGGGAACCCGGCGACGCCGAGTCCCAGATAGGTGGTCGGTCCGTGCTGCCACTTGCTCTTCAAGCTCTGGCCACCGGACCCCCGAATGTCGATACGGTCGAGCGCACCGGTCATGGCATCGAAACCTGTTGCCAAGCAGATTATGTCGAAATCGTACTCGGCTTCGGTGGTGCGCGCTCCCGTCGGGGTGATCAACTCCAGCGGTGTCCGTCGCAGGTCCACCAGCGTGACGTTGCCACGGTTGTAGGTCTCGAAATAGTCCGTGTCCACGCAGATGCGTTTCGCCCCCAGGGGGTATCCACGGGGAATCAGAGATTCGGCGATGTCAGGATCGTGGACCGTCGCGCGAATCTTGGCGCGCACGTAGTCCGCCACCGTGTCGTTGGCGTCGTCGGTCAGCATCAAATCCTGGTAGGCACCCAGTAGAGCGAAACCACCCTTACCCCAACGGCTGTCGAACTCGCGCGCACGATCCTCGGCTGAAACATCCAGCGCGTTCTGCGGATTGTCACCACGCTCGACTCCCGCGGACGACGCCCGAGCTCGGCGACGTCGTTCCGGGTAGTTCGCCTTCACCTCGGCCTCGAATCGGGGATCGAGTGGCCCGTTCATCGCGGGAACGGAGAAACTCGCCGTGCGCTGCAGAACAGTGAGATGATCGGCTTGTCTCGCCACTTCCGGTATGAGCTGAATTCCCGAGGAACCCGTCCCGAGCACGGCGACCCGCTTACCCGTGAAGTCGACCCCTTCCGTGGGCCAGTTCCCCGTGTGATAGACGTCGCCCGTAAAGCTCTCCAGCCCAGCGATGTTCGGCGTCTGAGGCACGGAGAGGCACCCGGTAGCCATGATCACGAACCGGGCGGTGGCACACGCCTGTCCAGCGGCGTACACGGTCCAAGCTTTCGTCGTTTCGTCGTAGCGCGCCGACTGGATCCGAGTGTTCAGCGAGATGTCGCGACGCAGATCGAATCGGTCTGCAACATGCTGGAGATACGCGAGAATCTCCGGCTGAGCGGGATACCGCTCCTTCCATGTCCACTCCTGTTGGAGTGCGTCGTCGAACGAGAACGAGTAGTCCACACTTTCGACGTCGCACCGTGCACCTGGATAGCGGTTCCAGAACCAGGTGCCACCGACGTCGTCACCTGCCTCGAAAAGACGAACATTCAATCCCTGGCCACGCAGTTTCCACAGCAGATACAAGCCGGAGAATCCCGCCCCCACCACCACGACATCGACCTGACGTGCATCATTAGTGCGCATGATTAGCACGGTATGGGTATAGTACACCTGTGTCAACGGTCACACAGCCATGAGATCGGCGCGAGGAGAGATGGCATGGTCCACAGAACTCGTTGTCCGGTAGCACAATTGGACCACGTTGCGAGATCGCAGCGGGACGGCGAACCACAAGGCCTCCTTCGCCATCGGACAGACCATCGCCGTCGACGACGGTTCAGACGCAGTAACGATCGACACGAAAAGGACACTTCATGACCAGCACCGCCGACATCACGACCGTCGTCACCGACCGCGCGTTTCTCGAATGCCCACGGTGGCACGACGGTCGTATCTGGGTCTCCGATCTGTATGCGCACGAGGTGTTGTCGATAGGCGACGACGGCGACGTGCGCGTCGAAGCGACCATGGAGGACCGGCCGTCGGGACTCGGGTGGTTGCCGGACGGCCGCCTGCTGATCGTGTCGATGGTCGACGGGCTCGTGCTCAGACGCGAACACGACGGCTCACTCGTCACCCACGCAGATGTATCGCACCTGGCAACAGGCAAGCTGAACGACATGGTCGTCGACGACCGTGGCCACGCGTACATCAGCACATTCGGCTTCGAGTTTCGCAGCCGTTCGTACGTCGAATCCGCCGTGCTCATCCATGTCGCACCGAACGGTGACGCGGCCGTCGCTGCGGGAGATCTGTTGTTCCCCAACGGTTCTGTGATCACGAAGGACCGCACCCTGGTCGTCGCCGAGTCGATGGGCAATCGGATGACGGCATTCGACGTCGCCGACGACGGGGAACTGTCGAATCGTCGAACATGGGCCGCCTTCGGTCCGGAGGTCCCCCGTACGAGCGTCCGGGATGCGATGAGTGCGGCGTCCGTGGCACCCGACGGCATCGGACTCGATTCCGAAGGTGCGATCTGGGTGGCCGACGCCCTGAATCAGCGTCTGATCCGCGTCGTCCAGGGCGGTGAGATCGTCGACGAGAAGGTCTTTCCGACAGGTGTTTTCGCGTGCATGCTCGGAGGCGCCGACGGGAGGACACTGTTCGCATGTGCGGCCCCGTCGTCGTCCGAGCATGCACGTCAGGACACGCGCGACGCAAGCCTTCTGTCGGTCCGTGTGGACATTCCCGCATAGGCCCGAACAGGGACACGAACACACCGCGTGACGACCACACTCACGAACAGGGGCTCGAATGAACGAATCGCATGACGACGATTTCGAATCGGTTGCGACGGAGTGGATCCAAGAGTTCGGCGCCGCGCTCGCCACTCGTGACGCCGACGCGGCCGCGGCCTTGTTCCGACCCGACGGATGGTGGCGTGATCTGCTCATGTTCGGCTGGGATCTGCGTAGCCTGAACGGCAACGTCGGCATCGGACAGTACCTCGCGCAAGCGCACGATCAGGGCGACGTACGCCTGTCGCTCGTCGGCGGAGCAACGATCGTGGGGCAGGGCGACGACGCCTGGATTCAAGCGGTCATCGCCGTCGACTCGGACTCCGCACGAGGCCGAGGCGTACTGCGACTCACTCGATCGACGGATGATCGGGCATGGAAAGCATGGACGCTACTGACGGCGATGGACGAGCTCGTCGGTCACGAGGAATCCACCGGTGCCCGCCGCCCGCGCGGGGGCGCTCAGGGCGCGAACCGAATCGCGCGCAACTGGCAGCAGCACCGTGCCGCCCGACGGGAGTTCGCCGAGGGCGACCCAGAGGTGCTCGTCGTCGGGGGCGGACACGGCGGCCTCGGTCTCGCAGCCAGATTGGGGCAGCTCGACGTGGCCACGCTGGTGATCGACAGGAACGAGCGCATCGGCGACAACTGGCGCAATCGTTACCATTCCCTGGTCCTGCACGATCCGGTCTGGTACGACCACTTGCCGTACCTCCCGTTTCCGTCCACGTGGCCGGTCTACACGCCCAAGGACAAGATCGGTGATTGGCTGGAGTTCTACGCCTCCACGATGGAGCTCAACGTGTGGACCGGCTCGGAACTGGTGGCGAGTACGTACGACGACGATGCCGCCGCGTGGACCGTGACCGTCCGTCGTTCCGATGGCACCGAAAGAACTCTGCGCCCTCGGCACCTCGTACTGGCCACCGGCGTCAGTGGTACCGAACCCAATATGCCGACCGTTGCGGACTCGGAGCTCTTCGCGGGGAGCATCTCCCACTCGAGTAGCTTCGCGAGCAGCGGTGATCTTCAGGGCAAGAATGCAATCGTCGTCGGCAGTTGCAACAGCGGACACGACATCGCGCAGGAACTGTTCGAGCGTGGCGCCGAGGTCACCATGCTGCAACGGTCCCCCTCCTACGTCGTCAGCGTCGACGCCTCCAAGATCGCGATGGCCGGGTTGTACGACGAGACGGGCCCACCCACAGAGACCGCCGACCTGCTCGGCGCGTCCTTTCCGTTCAAAGCTGTCCCGGACATCCACCGAAACACCACCGCCGCGATGGCCGAGTTGGACGAAGAACTTCTGGATGGCCTTCGCCGAGCCGGATTCCTGCTCAGCTCGGGAATCGACGGCACCGGCGCTCTGATGTTGTTCTTGCAGAAGGGCGGTGGCTACTACATCAACGTCGGCTGCTCGGAACTGATCGCAGCGGGCGACATCGGCATTCGCTCGGGCGTCGAGATCGAACGGTTCACCGAACACGGTGTCCACCTGACCGACGGAACATCCCTGAGTGCCGACATCGTCGTCTTCGCCACCGGTTTCAAGGGGATGTTGCAGACGGCGCGACGCCTCCTGGGCGAGGACGTCGCACACCGTTGCGGTCCTGTGTGGGGTCTCGACGCGGAAGGCGAACTGCAGGGCGTCTGGCGCGAATCCGGGCACCCGGGTCTCTGGTTCATGGGTGGCAACCTCGCCATGGCTCGCTACTACGGAAAGTTTCTGGCTCTGCAGATCAAGGCGAAGGTGGAGGGACTACATCCCTCGGTTCCGAGGAGTCCCGTACCTGCGTGAACGAAGGAAACGAAGAAGGGCCCCTCGCGAGAGGGGCCCTTCTTCGTCGACACGCCTAGTCGGCGAACTGAATCAGCTTGGTCTCGAGGAACGAGCTCAGACCCTCGACGTTTCCTTCGCGTCCGAGGCCGGACTGCTTGTATCCACCGAACGGTTGAGTGACGCACATGTCCCAGCCGTTGATGGAGATCTGGCCGGTGCGGACGCGTCGGGCAATGCTCTCCGCCAATGCTGCATCCTCGGCGTAGACGGCACCGGACAGTCCGTAGTCCGAGTCGTTGGCGATCGCGACAGCCTCGTCGATGCTGTCGAACGGAATCACGACGACGACGGGACCGAAGATCTCTTCCTGAGCGATGCGCATGTCGTTGGTGACGTCGGCGAACAGCGTCGGCTCGACGTACCAGCCCTTGTTTAGTCCTGCCGGTCGCCCGCCTCCGGTGACGAGTCGCGCGCCTTCGGCTTTGCCGACCTCGATGTAGTCGAGGACTCGGGTGCGCTGACGTTCGGCCGCCAGCGGTCCGATCGCGACGCTGTCGTCCCGTGGGTCACCGACGGAGACCGACTCGAAGATGGTCTTGATGGTGTCGACGACCTCGTCCTGACGATGACGCGGAACGACGATGCGAGTGATCGCCGCGCACACCTGACCGCTGTGGCCGATGCCTGCGAACGCCAGGGCGGGAAAGACCTTGTCGAGAGAGATGTCGTCGGCGATGATTCCCGCTGATTTGCCGCCGAGTTCGAGCGTCACTCGTGCGATGCGCTCTCCGCACAGACTCATGATCTTACGACCGGCGGCGGTCGATCCGGTGAAGGAGATCTTGTCGACGTCCTTGTGCCGCACCAGATGTTCGCCTGTCTCGCGACCGCCGGGAAGGAGGGAGATGACACCTTCGGGCAACCCTGCCGCTTCGAGAGCCTCGGCGAGAAGCATCATGCTGACCGGCCCCTCGGGAGCCGGCTTCAGCACGACGGTGCATCCGGCCGCGAGCGCAGGAGCAATCTTCAACGAGGCCGTGGCAACCGGACCGTTCCACGGGATGATCGTCGCGACGACTCCGATGGGTTCGCGAACGAGCTTGCCGTGGCCGTCGGCCCAGCTGCGTTCTTCCTCGAACTCGAACCGCTCGTGCAGCGTCGATGCGTCACCCCACATCTTCAGCGCGTTGTTGTGGAACGCGACGCTCGCGCCCGCAGGAGCGCCGATCTCGGCAGTGAACGCCGCTGCCATCGCGTCGAATCTCTTCTCGACTTCCTGCTGAATGCGCACGAGGTACTTCGCTCGCTCTTCGGCCGTCATGCGCGGCCATGGACCGTCGTCGAACGCCTTGCGTGCGGCCGCAACTGCCTTGTCGATGTCCGCAGGTTGCGCATCGGGGACCGTCGCGAGCAGTTCCTCGGTGATGGGTGAGACCACCTCGATCACCTTGTCGCTCGACGGCTCCACCCATGTGCCACCGATGAATAGTTTGTCGTAGCTCTTCAAGGTCGTCGAAGCTGGGACTGTCGCGGTCATCGATTCTTCTCCTCTGTCAGCTGAGCGGTTGGGTGATATCGCGTAGAGCGGTGGCATCCGGACGTGTGCCTGCGGCGATCGCGGCGCGGGCCCCGATCATGAGTTTCGGTGTGTCGATGCTCAGATGTGCTGTCAGCACACCACTGTCGTCGAGCCAGGCAGCTGCCCACTTGTCGTCGTCGCCGTGACGAACGACCACGGCGTCCGTCGCGCTGTGGTGGCCGACGTATTGAATTTTGTGACCGAACTGGTCGCTCCAGAAGTACGGAACCGGATCGTGGACGGCGGGCTCGCGACCGACGATCGTTCGGGCAACGGCGTCGGGCCCGGTGCGGGCATCGTCCCAATGCTCCACGTGCAGTGACTGATTCGACCGAGGTGACCACCGAACTGCCACGTCTCCGACTGCGAAGACGTGGGGGTCCGAGGTGCGCAGGTGCTCGTCCACCTCGATACCGCGCGCGATCGACAGGCCCGAATCCTCCAGCCAGCTCACGTCCGGCCGAACTCCGATGCCTGCGACCACGACGTCCGCGGACACGTCCTCACCGGTGTCGAGCGTGACTCCGGTGTCCGTGACTTCGCGAACGCCGACCCCGACGCGCAGATCGACTGCGTCCCACCAGGGGACGAACCGTGTGCCGACGTCCACACCGAGCGCGTTCGCCAAGGGTGCAGGTCCGTACTCGACGCACGTGACCTCGGCCCCTGCTGCGAGTGCAGCCGTCGCGACCTCGGCGCCGATCCAACTCGCGCCGACGAGAACGACTTTCGCGCCGGGCTTCAGAAGTTCGCGCAGTTTCTGCGAGTCGTCGACGGTGCGTATCGCGAGCTGGCGGCTCGAACCGGGCAGCATGATCGGAGCGGCGCCCGTGGCGATGACGAGGGTGTCGTATTCGACTGCGCCCTGGGCCGTCTCGACTTTCTTGGACTGGAGGTCGAGGCCCGTCGCGGCGACCCCGACGCGAACGTCGATCTTCAGCGCCTCGTAGTCGGTGCGCAGCCGCGTGTTCGAATCGCCTCTCAACGCGGCCTTGGTGAGCGGTGGCCTGTCGTACGGAAGATGCCGTTCGGCGGCGAGAAGAACGATCTCGCCCTCGAAACCGTTCGACCGCAACGTTTCACAGGTACGCGCGCCGGCGAGCCCCCCGCCGACGACGACTACTCTGCTCATCAGTACATCGGCGCCGCAGGTGCGGTGGCCGCGGCCACGGCTTCACCGTCGGCGAGTCTTTTCTCGCCGGGCGTGAAGTGAGCGGGAATTCTCTGCCATCCCATGTTCGTTCCCTGATGGGGGTAGCGCTCGAGCTTGTCGGTCTCGATGGTGTAGTCGGGCATTCTCTCGAGAATCTGCGTCAGCAACGTCTTCGCCATCAGGCGACCGAGATGCGACCCCGAGCAGCGGTGCACTCCGATGCCGAATGCGGTGTGGCGGTTGGGCCATCGCTCGATGTCGATCTCGTCGGGATTCTCGAACAACGCCTCGTCCCGGTTGGCCGACGCCCACGACAGCAGCACGCGGTCGCCCTTCTTCATCGGGCAACCCTTGAAGTCGACGTCCTCGGTGACCGTACGCGCCAGTGCCTGCGTCGGCGAGAAGAAGCGCAGGAACTCTTCGACGGCGTGGTCCATGAGAGATGGGTCGTCGATGAGACGTTGCCGGACGTCGGGGTGATCGGCCAGCCACACCAGGGTTTGACTGACCAGCGACGCCGTGGTTCCGGTGCCGCCTGCAACGAGCAGTTCCACCATGGCGAACACCTCGAAGTCGTCGAGCACCCGCCCGTCCACTTCCTGCTGGACGAGGTAGCTGATGACGTCGTCGGTCGGGTTCGCGCGGCGATCCGCGATGACCGTGCGCATCTTCTCCGACAGGTACGGGAAGTCGACCTTCATCGCATGTTCGTAGTGCGGACTGCCCGGAACACCTGCCAGCGCCTCGTGATGCGCTGCGGCATAAGTCTTCCAGTCCTCGATCCCGAGCCCGAGCCAGTCGACCGTCACGATCGCGGGCACCCCGATGACGGAGGTGAAGTCGCACTCCCCTGCCTCGATGACACTGTCGATGAACGCCGTCGTGTGATGTTCGACGAGGTCCTTCATCTTCTCGACCGCGGCGGGCGAGGTGATCGGATTGACGATCTTGCGATACTTGCGGAACTCGGGCGGGTCGAGCTCGATCGGAATGTGAAAGTGCATGGGCGTCTTCGGAATTACGACCGACAGCCCTTCGCCGCCGTACTCGGAACGCGCCGAGGAGAAAGTGTCGTCGTCACGTGAGGCGTCGAACACCGCGTCGTAGTCGGACAGGACCCAGTAGCCGCCGTGCGCCTCCGACCACCCTCGCTTTTCCGCGTTCCGCAGTGCCCGGTAGGAACCGACAGGATCTGCGGAATGCTCTTGCGAGTTGTGATCGAAGTGAATGACCGGGCACCTGCCCCCGCTGTCCGTCATGGCTGAATGTCCTCCCGCGAAATCTCGTGACCAATTCATGCACTGCGCTGATAATGGTTATACTAGATTCCGATGTTGTCAACATCACAGCAGCGACAGCATATAGTCGAGATCACTGGAATGGCTGTAAACAAACAGCCCTTCGGACAGCCCAGAAGGAGGAGTCGTGAACGTTTCGGTCGACGAGTTCCAGTGCCAGGGGCACGGACTGTGCCAGATGACGTCGCCGCAGGTCTTCGCGTTACGCGACGAGGACGGCCACGCCTATGTACTACCCGAAGGCCAGGAGCCGACCCGTATCGACGAAGCGAGGGCCGGCGCCGACAGTTGCCCGGAACGGGCAATCAGTGTCGAGTAGGCGGCTTCGCCACCCGTGAGTGCGAATGTATAGCCCGCTGTACATTCGCACTCACGTACGCGAGGCGTCTACAACGCGCGATCCCACTGAATGACCGAGCCCATGACGTCGGGGAACTTCCGCTCGGCGTAGCGCACGTATTCGTTGATGTGCTTGGCCATACGGTCCTGGGACAAATCCGGATCCCGTACGAGCAGAGAGTCGTAGATCGATTGGTGAGCGGTGATGATGGCACTGCGCCGAGGCGCCGGATAGTCGATTCCGATGATCGTGCCGTCCATGATCCCGAGCAGCGAGTCGACGATGTAGCCGAACAACGGATTGCCCGACGACCAGGCGATGATGTCGTGGAACTGCTTGTTGGCCTCGAGGAACACGTACTGGTCGTCGAGGGATTCGCGCATGGTGTCGATGGTGCCGCCCAACTGGACGAGCGATTCGTCGGAGATGCGTTCGGCGGCAAGGCGCGAGATCATCGGTTCCATCGCGACGCGGGCCTCGGCGATCGCCTTGAACGGCGCATTCTTCAACTGCATCAGCAGGATGACCGTGCTGGCGAGGTGCGACGCGTCGGGATCGAGCAGAACAGGCCCACCTTTGGGGCCCGGCTTGAGCGCGATGACGCCCTGGAACTCGAGGAGTCTGAGCGCTTCTCGGAGCGTTCCGCGGCCGATCTGATACTTCTCGAGCATCGCTTTCTCGGGCGGAAGAAGATCCCCGGCGGTCAGCCCCTGCCGCAAGGTATCGCGGATGATCTGCTGCGCAATCACCATCGCTGCTTTGGGAGCGCGGTTGGCTACGGTCATGGGTCGAGTCTCCCTGCTATTCGAGGCGATTGATTATAACAATAGGCCCGTGCGGCGCCTGCAACCTGCGAAACCGCGGTATCCCCATACCCCGGATCACGAACTACTACCAACGAACAGGACGGACTCATGCCCGACGTGATCATCGAAAGTACCCCAGCGACGCTGTGGATTCGGCTGAACAGGCCCGAGCGTCGCAACGCGTTCGATCCCGAGATGTCCGCCGCGATCGCCGACGCCCTCGACGACGCGTCGGGCTACCGCTCGGTCGTCATCACCGGCTCGGGTGGAAGCTTCTGCGCCGGTGGTTCTCTGGCCAAACTCAGCGAACCGACGCCGAAGGAGATGCGCCGGCTCTACCGCGGTTCGCTACGGCTGTTCGACGCCATCCGCACGTGCCCGCGCCCGGTCATCGCCGCGGTCAACGGTGCGGCCGCGGGCGGAGGCAACGAATTGATCGTTGCGTGCGATCTGGCGGTTGCTGCACGTTCGGCCACGTTCGGCCAGACCGGTCCGCGGGTGGGAAGCGCACCGGTCACCGGCGCCACGAACGTCATGGGAGTGCAGATCGGCGAGAAGCGCGCCAAAGAACTGTCGATGCTGTGTCGCCGATACTCCGCACAGCAGGCGCTGGACATGGGCTTGATCAACGAGGTCGTCGACGACGACAAGCTCGAGGCGACGGTCCAGGAGTGGTGCGACGAGATCTCGGCCTTGAGTCCGCGATACCTGGAGATCACCAAGACGAGTTCCAACCTCTGGTGGAACGCGGCGCGCGACTCCTTCTCGTCGGGACTCGGGATGCTCACCCAGGCCGTCGGCAGCCCCGACATGATCGAGGGTGCGACGGCGTTCCTCGAGAAGAGGAAGGCCGTCTTCCCCGATCCGGAGTAGCAGTCCGTCACTTCTCGGACAGCAGTACTTCTTCGGTCCCGTTCCATTGCACGAGAGCGCCTTTCACGCGCATGTCGTTTCCTTCGAACGTGACGTCGCCCTCGGCCCCGGTGAATCCCTCGGCCACGACCTGCTGCAAGCCGTTCTGGATGTCCTCCCGTGACGCGCCACCCGACTTCTCGATGGCACGGGCGATCATCCAGGCGGCGTCGTAGCCCTCCGCTGCATAGTTGTTCGGATTCTCACCGTCGTACTTGGTGCGGTACGCCTCGACGAAGTCCTGAGTCGCGGGATTCGTGCCGTGATAAGTGAAGTCCGTCGGCCATGTCATCCCTGCGCCCGCGGGCCCTGCAGGCGTGAGATTGCCTGCCCCGGAACCGGTGTGGGTGACCAGGGTCCCGTCGAAACCGGCCTGACGAAGCTGAGAGACAGCCGTCGCGTTCTGAGCGCCGTTCATCATGATCGCGATACCGTCGGGATCGTCCGCGAGCAGTTTCGCAATAGGGGCGGTGAAGTCCTGGGTCGTGTTCTGCACCGCCGAGGTCGACGCGACGGTGAAGCCGTATCGTCCGCCCATGTCGGGGATAGTCCCCTCCGACAACTGCGCAAGCGTCGGGTTGGCACTGTTGTACAGAATTCCGAGCGACTTCACGTTCTGCGTTTGCAGGTACTCGCCCGCCTGGTCGTAGTACGTCGCCATGGGAGCCGTTGCGCGATAGGTGTATTCACCGACCAACGTTCCGTCGCTGCCGGATTGGGTGAAGACGATCGGCACCTTGGCGGCTTGGGCGAGAGGTGCCACTGCGACGGTCTGCGCGCTCGTCACGGTACCGAGTATCGCTGCCACGCGGGGATCGACGGTGGCCTCGGTCACCTGACTCGCCGCCGTCTGCGCCTCTCCTGCAGAGTCACGGCTTTCGAGAACCATCGTGGACTCGCCGAGGTAGTTCTGCTCGTTGATCTCCTCGATTGCCAGCTCGATGCCCTTCAACTGGTTGGTGCCCGCATACGACAGCGTTCCGGTCTTGTCGGTCACCGAGAACACCTTGATTTCCGACGGCATCTCGCCCGACGCGGTGTCACCGCCCGCGCCACTTCCGCAGCCCGCTGCGACGAGCACGACACCCGCGAACAGCGGAGCAAGTCTCATCCTCATTCAATTCACCCTTTTGCTGGTAATGATGCGCATATAATGACCACCACATCATGAGGCGTCGACGGGCACCGCGTCCCGAGAATGGAACAACCGCCGTGACCGACATCGATATACTGCTGAGGCTCGATCGGCTCGAATCACGTTCGGCGATAGCCGAATTACCCGTTCTGTACTGTCTCGCGATGGACGAGCGGGACGTCGACGGCATCACCGCGGTGTTCACCGAAGACGCAACGATGCGCTCGGCGGACGGGGTGTTCGACGCACATGGCCGGGACGCGATAGTGCGAACCTTCCAGAGCCGATTCGACGCGTTGGGGCCGACCAATCACGTCACGCACGGCCATGTCGTCAGATTCGACGAGGATCGAAACTCGGCGCACGGCATCGCCGTCGGGCATGCGGAGCTGGTCAGGAACGACGTTCCGATGGTCACCGCCCTGCGGTATCGCGACCGTTATCGACGCGTGGACGGCGTGTGGCGGATACACGATCGACTGATGTCCTACATGTACTATCTTCCGGTTTCCGAATACGAAGAGGGACTGGGTGATTCACGTAGCATGCGAGCCTACGGCGACCTACGGCGAGCTGATTGGCCCGAGACACTGCGCGGCGCCGACACGTCGTGGCTCAGACGGTTCCGACCTGGCTACGAACCATGAGTACTGCGTTGTCACCATCGTTTTCCCACCGCCCACGACCCAGCAACGCGACGACGGAACACAGAACGACCAGAACTGCGCCTGCCGTGGCCATTCCCGTTGCGCTCCCCCATCCCGTGGAGACAGCACCCGTCGTCAACGTCAGGATCGCGGTCAGTCCGTAGCAGAACGACGCGTACTTGGAGGCGACGCGCCCCTGTTCGACCGCCGAGACACCCCGCGTGAGCAATCGCAGACCGCACGAATAGGCGAAGCCTTGTCCGAGACCCCAGGAGAGACAACCGATCACGACGAGCTCCAACCTCGACGACACGACACCCGCCGCGCATGCCACCGCGCCGAGGGCAATCAGCGCAAGCGACACACTCGGAGGCAGAGCAGTGTGGCGCGCCGCGAACACGAGGGGCGCCAGCCACGCGACGAGCAACAGCACGATCGGCGCCGACACGCCGACGAGCAGCGACGTGCCGCCCGTCTGCTCCCGGACCGCGGTCGGGAGAATTCCGACCGCGAGCCCACCGATGGCCCAACCGGCAAGCCCGATTCCGTAGCCGGCCGCGCGGGCGCGCGCGGAGGTGTCGGCATGCCCGTCCGTTCGGAGCGGCCCCGGCCCGAGCTCGTCTCGTAGCAGAGTCCGAGCACGAGCGAGGGAGATGACGAGAAGCACACCGATGGCGACGAGCAACGACATGTGGATCACATAGGGGGTCACCGTCGGTCCCGGAAAGTTCTCCGCGACAACGGCTCCCAGAATCAGACCGACGAATGACCCGAAGATTGCGCCCGACGCCGCGATCGTCCGGCCTTTCTCGCCGCGTGCCGCGACGGCGATCGTGGCGGTGGCACCCGTCGCGACGCCGACACATGTGCCGGTGAGGAACCGCCCGACGAAGAGGAACACGACGTCGTCGCCGCCTGCGATCAGCGCCGCGTCGGCCACGACGCCACCGACGAGAGCCGCCGGGAGCAACAACCATGCTCGGCGCGTCAGGCGCGTTCGCGCCATCACCGTGAACGTCACGACCAGCGCGACGAGGTAGGCCGCGAACAACGCCGACACAGTGAACGTGGACAACGACATTCGCTCGGCATACATCGGAAGCATCGAACCGGGAACGTTGGAACCGACGACCAGCGCAGCGAACGCCGCGGACGCCGACGCGCCCAACAATCGACGCCCCCGCCGTGATCCGGACTCGGCTACCACGCCGGCGATCACGGGCGGTCGAGCGAGGTGAGCGCAGACCGCAGTGCATCGGGAATCGGCGCCTTGAGGCCGTCAGGTCCCCGTACCGCGTACTTGATCTTGCCGTAGGCGACACGCTCGCCACCCCGGGTGAACGGGAATCCGACGACGTACGACGTCGTGCCGAGATGGTCGAGTTCCATGCCACACGTGATCTCGTCGAACACGTGACACTGTGTGAGATACGTGCATTCGGAAGAGAATCCGACCGTTCCCACGCCGAGGGCGTCGACCATCGTGTGACTGTCGATGCCGAACGAGTGCAGCCAGACGCTGTACGTTCGCTCCATCCACGGATAGTTGATCGCGAAGTACGAGATGCCGATGGCATCGCAATCGCCGTACGACAGACGGAACGTCTGGCTGGTGGGATGTTCGCTCACGGTTACTCCTCTGTCCGTGCTGATACTCCATCATTCGAGTCTTTACACTAATCATTATCATGGTTATGGTGACTGGGGTCACATCATGACGTGCGCATCCGTGGGAACCATCGTTCACATCGTCAGGAGCATCAGTGAAAACAATCGGAGCATTGATCTGGGAACCCGGCACCCGTTCCGGCTGGAGTGTCGAAGAGATCGAGATCGACCCACCGAAGAGCCGTGAGGTACGCATCAAGCTCGCAGCGTCGGGAATCTGTCACAGCGACGACCACGTCGACACCGGAGACATTCCGCTCGATTGGGCCCCGATCATCGGGGGACACGAGGGCGCCGGTGTCATCGAGGAACTGGGCCCCGACGTCACGGGCTTCGAGGTAGGCGATCACGTCGTGCTCTCCTTCCTTCCGTCGTGCGGGCACTGTCAGATGTGTACGGTCGGACGATCGAACATGTGCGAGATGGGCGCGGGAGTACTCGCCGGCTTCGCACCCGACGGCACCCACCGTGTCCATGCCCGAGGTCAGGGCGTCGGCCCGTTCTCGTTCCTCGGCACCTTCTCGCCGTACGTCGTCGTCAACATCGACTCGTGCGTCAAGATCGGCAAGGACATTCCGCTCGACAAGGCCGCGCTCATCGGATGCGGCGTACCCACCGGCTGGGGATCCTCGGTCTACGCCGCCGAAGTCGCACTCGGTGAAACCGTCGTCGTCATCGGAACCGGTGGCGTCGGTATGAACGCCGTGCAGGGAGCCCGCCACAAGGGCGCGAAGAACATCATCACCGTCGACCCCGTCGAGTACAAACGTGATCAGGCAAAGCTTTTCGGCGCAACGCACACGGTGGAGAACTTGGAGCAGGCCAAGGAACTCGTCGACTCCCTGTCGAACGGCCAAGGCGCGGACAAGGTGCTCATCACCGTCGACATCGCGTACGGTCACCTGCTCAATCCCGCTCAGGAGATGACTCGGCGCGGTGGCACATTGGTGCTGACGTCGGCGGCCCCGGTCACCCAGCGCGACGTTCCCTTCGACCTGTTCACCTTCGCCATGTCCGGCAAGCGCCTGCAGGGAACCCTGTACGGAACGACGACGGCACGTCGCGACATCCCCCTGATCGCGGACATGTACCGCCGCGGCGAGTTCATGCTCGACGAACTGGTCAGCAAGACATACAAGCTCGAGCAGATCAACGAAGCGATCCAGGACATGCGCGACGGTAAGAACATCCGCGGCGTCATCGTGTACGACGACTAGGAGGCCGACATGAGTGTCGACGAGATCATCTCCGTAACCCACACCTATGCACTGGGTTTGGACAAGTTCGATCCGAAGTTGGCGCTGAGCGCGTTCGCCACCGACGCCGTGTGGGACGCGACTCCCGTCGGACTCGCTCGGTACGAGGGACACGACGCCATCCTGGACTTCTTCGAACGTGACGCTGCGCAGGTACAGGACCAGTTCCACATCATCACCAACCACATCGTGCATTTCGATTCCGACAGCGAGGCGCACGGAACCAATTACGTGTTCTCCGAGGGACATACGAAAGGTGGTGCCGCGTTCAAGGCCATCGCCCTGAACGAGGACACGTACGTCCTCACGAGCGACGGGTGGAAGATATCCTCCCGCGTCATCTCACCTCTGACCCCACCGCAGATGGACGGGTTCGAGGCATAGTCGTCGGATGCGGCCCGTACGCGAGTCACCATGCGTACGGGCCGCGTCGCGGTGCAAGGAGGCACATGAACCCCCTGGACCTACTGATGGCCAAGGACGAGATTCGAGACCTAGCCGGCGCCTACTCGATCGCGGTCGACGATCACGACATCGAGGCGGTTCTCGCCATGTACACACCCGACGCCACGTTCACGGTCGGGGGCCGAACGATGTCCGGTCGCGACGAACTGCGAGCGTTCTACGTCGACAGCATGGATCGCTACACGACCATGCTGCACACCCCCGAGATTCACCTGATCACCGTGCACGACGACGGGTCAGCCAGCGGCCGCATGACCGGCCACGCAGAGTTGGCAGTACGAGACACATTGATGCTCAGCGCGTTTCGTTACTCGGACCGCTACCGATTCGCCGACGGATGGCGATTCGAGCATCGTGAGGTGTCGTTCATGTACGCCGTCCCGGTCGAGGCGATGGCGTCGAGCTTCCGTACGAACCAACGCATCAGGTGGCCGCAGACTCGGTACGCCGAAGCCGACTATCCCGAATCCGCGCCCACCTGGAACACCTACCGCACCTGACCGCCGCGGCCGTCGCCCGGCATCTTGGTCGAATCATGGCTGACGGCAACACGAACGGGTTCGACCTCCAGAACCACCCGCTCCGGGCTGTCCAGAAGTGCAGCGAAGGCGTCGGGATCGTCGGGCGCGAGATGTTGCGCGAACTCCGAATAGAACCAGCTCTTCACCGAGGCCTCCCGATGAACGGTGGCAGTACCGCGAATCGACACCATGCGACGGCCCGGCAACGCAGTTCCCGCATTGGAGATCACCAACGTGACACGTGGATCGCGGACAGCTCCGCGGACGTGGGCGCGCCCGGCCGCCGCCGTCAGCCAGAACCTGTCGCGCGTGAACAGGTAGCTCATGACGACGCCTGCCGGCCAGCCCGCTTCGGTGGTGAACGCGAACGTGCATTCGGTCTGCGCCGCAATCAGTTCCGCACGCCCGGTCTCGGACGCGCGGACCGATTCCAGGTTCTCGTTGTCGTCGATCCCGACGCGACTCACGATTCGTCGGAGCCGTAGGGCACGAACGCGTCGGTGGCGACGGGCAGTGCCATTACGCGGTCCACAAAGATACGCTTGTGCTTCAGCTTCAGAAAGCCGTCGACCTCGACGAGCGAGTCGGAGTAGCGGCCGAAGACGCGTGAGGTGCTCCCGGAGGTGAACAGGGTGGCCTCGAAGTACGCGTCGATACGGACGCCGTCACCTTCGTTCGTCACCACCGTGTTGGTCACGACATGGCGTGAGAGTTCGGTATCGGAGGCGGCGAACGCCCGATAGATGTCGAGAAAGGCCTCTCGGCCCTGCTTCTCCTGGGTGGACTGGGTGACGGCGATGTCCTCGATTGCCATGTCGCGCAGCGTGTCCAGATCACCCGAATCCGCGGCCCAGGCGTAGCTGTACAGCGCGGCCTGAGCACGATAGGCGAGGTCCGCGGAAACGAGACCTTCGGAAGCAATGGTCATGGTGTGTCCTTTCACTTGACGTAGGCGCCCGCGTCCACGGGCAGGGTGACACCGGTGACGTATCGACCTTCGTCACTGGAGAGATAGAGCACGGCATTGCTGATGTCGACGGGGTCGATCCACGGCACCGGCAACGTGTTCAGAGACATGAATCCCGGCATCGCCTTGTCCTGGTTCGGTTCCGGATCCCCGGGTGCGAACATCGAATAGGTGCCGGGATTCTGGATCATGAGGGTGTCGACGTTGGTCGGGTGCACAGTGTTGACGCGGATCCTGTGTGGTCCCAGTTCGTTGGCCATCGTGCGCATGAGGCCGACGATGCCGTGTTTGGCTGCCACGTAGTGCGCCACGTGCTGAATGCCCTTGAGCCCACCGATCGAACTGGTGAAGACAATCGAGCCGCCGCGACCTGCTGCGATCAGCGTGGGGATGGCCACCTTGGCGGTGTGGAAGACTCCCGTGAGATTGACGTCGATCATGTCCTTCCACTGCTCCGACGTGAGCTCCCACGACAATCCATACGTCGCGATGCCGGCGTTGGCGACGACGATGTCGATGCGGCCCAGTTCGGCGACACCCTCGTCGAACACGGCTTGCAGTGCGTCGACGTCACGGACATCTGCTCGCCGAGCGACGATGCGGCGATCGAGAGCCTCGACTTGGCTCACCGTCTCGGCGAGTTCCTCTTCGGTGGCGAGCCTGTAGAACGGCGTGACGGTGTCGATGTCCTCGCAGATGTCGACGGCGATGATGTCGGCACCTTCTTGCGCCAACCTGAGTGCGTGACTTCGGCCTTGGCCACGTGCGGCGCCGGTGATGAACGCGACCTTGCCTTCGAGACGACCTGACATATGCCCTCCTTTCGTGTTCAAACCTTGCCCAGTCGAACCGTTCCGGTTCCGGTGAGCACCTCGTGTCCGCCGACGACGGTCAACGACAGCGCACATTGCACAGCGAGTCCGTCGTCGACGTCCTCCACGGACGTCACGGTTCCCGACGCCTCCAGCCTGTCCCCGGCGAAGACGTTGCCGAGGAATCGAAAGCGATAGTGCGTGATTCGATCGGTTCCGCCTGCCCACTCCCCCAGCATCGACAGCACGTAGGCCATGTTGCTCGGTCCTTGATTGACTGTTCTCGACCCCATACCGAGCGCTTCGACGGAGGCCACGTCGAAATGGATCGGGTTGGGATCGCGCATCAACGCCGACAGCAGCTTCATCTTCTCGGCGTTCACCGATTCGATCGTCCGTGTCGGAAGCGTCTGTCCTACCGTCGGTTTCATGTCGACGCTCCACGACGGGGAAACACGATCGAGTTGGTCGTACTCGCCGCGACCGTACCGGACTCCTCGACGACGTCCAGGCGATAGCCGACGATGTCGAACACACCCGTCTTCTTTCCCACTTTGCGTGCGGCGGAGACTATCTCGCCCCGCACGGTGTAGGTAGCACCGACCTGCAGCGGACGATGCACTTCGGTGTCCGTCTCGCCGAACATGGGCCCGTCCTCCTCGGTCGCGTCGAACACCGCGAACAACTCGTTCCACGTCCATCCCATCGAGCCGGTTGCGACCAGGAACACGAACGTGGGGTGCGCAGCGCCGTCGCTCGGTGAACACTCCATGGCGTCGAGCACGAGTGCGACCCACCACTTCTCCAACGTCCGCACCCCTCCCGGCATCCGTGTGCCGACGAGACCGGTCAGTTCGTCCTCGGTCATACGGTCCGGCCCGCAGCCTCCCAGTAGGGTGCGCGTAGATCGCGCTTCATGATCTTCCCTGTCGGCGCCTTGGGCAGAGCCGACACGAAGTCCACGGACCGAGGCTTCTGGTACGACGCCAGGTTCTTCTTCGCGACATCGATGATGTCCTGCTCGGAGGCAGTCGTTCCGGGCTTGAGCACGACCACGGCCTTGACCGCTTCGCCCCATTCGTCGTCCGGAATGCCGATGACCGCGCATTCGAGCACCGACGGATGAGCGCCGATCGCCTCCTCGACCTGCACACTGAAGATGTTCTCGCCGCCCGAGATGATCATGTCCTTGGCGCGGTCGACGATGTAGATGTATCGGTCCTCGTCCCACGTCGCGATGTCACCGGTCCACATCCAGCCGTCTCGCAACGTGTCCTTCGTCAACTCCGGACGGTTCAGGTATCCGATCATGTTCGATTCGGACCGAACGACGATCTCACCCGGCGTCCTGCCGTCGCGCGGAACTTCGTCACCGAACGCGTCGACCACTCGAATGGTCGTGACGAAACCCTCACGCCCGCAGGATTTCAGCCGATGAACATCGTGCCCCTTGACCGCCGCGAGGTGATCCTCCTGCGACAGGAAGGACATCGTCGTGCCCTCCGTCTGACCGTATCCCTGAATCAGCGTGCAGGGGAACGATTCCAGAGCAGACCGGACGATGGTCGACGGCATCGGTCCTCCGCCGTACTGGATATTGCGCAGACTCGACAGGTCGTAGGAGGCGAAGTTCGGTACCGCCATCATCCAGTTCAGCATCGTCGTGATCCCGAGAAATGCCGAGACCTTCTCGGACTCGATGATCTCCAGCGCTTGCTGCGCCTCGAAATTGACCAGCACGACCGGGCATCCGTGCTTCATGTAGTTCATCGAGAGCACGACGGGAATGTGGTACATCTGCCCGGTCAGCATGTAGACGTCGGTGGGGACGACGCGTTCTGCGACAGTCTGGTTCAGCATTCCGTTGGCCGCGCTGGTGTGGGTGTGAATCGCGCCCTTGGATTCACCCGTCGTACCACCGGTGTAGAGGATGAAGAAGGGATCGTCGCCGCCGATCGACGGTGTCCAGACAGGCTCCTCGGCGCTCGATCGTGCCAGGAGTTCGTCGTAGGAGCCGTCGGAACCGGGTCCGAATTCGAGCCAGTGGTCGACGTCGACCGTCCTCTGCATGTCATTTCTGACCTCGGACCATTCCGACGAAGTGATGATCACCCTGGGTCGAGCGTCCGCGATCAATCCGATGATCTGCTTCGTACCCAGGCGCCAATTCAGCGGCTGCAGAACAAGTCCCGCTCGGCCCACCGCGAAGTAGAGTTCCTGGAACTCGACGCTGTTGCGCGTGAGCACCGCGACGCGATCGCCTTTGTCCAGCCCCAACCCTCGCAGACCGTTGGCGAGCCGGCGCACGCGCTCGTCGAGCTCGGAGAACGTGATTCGTCGGTCGTTCGGAACGTCGAAGACAGCCTGCTTGTTCGGCGTCAGCGCCGCCCACTTGGCCGGTATGAGTCCTTGATTGAGCACGTCGTCTACCTCAGTACGGGAGGTCGAGGGCGATGTGCCGCTTGGAAATCAGCCACGTACCGTCCACCTCGGTGAACTCGTCCTCGTACTTGCCGCACGACAGAACGGTCAGGGCTCCGTCGGCGACCGAGACGATCGACAGGTAGGACACGACTTTCGCGTGTTCGGCATCGAGGTCGTCGATCAGGATATTGGTCGTCAGGTGCCGCCGCTGGTCGGACTGCGCATGCGCCGACCCGTTCATCAACTCCATGATGGCGTCGATTCCCTCGAACGGGCCGATGGGATCTCCGTCGGCGATCTTCATGGACAACACCGCGTCCTTGGTGAAGGACGCCTCGATCATCTCGGGATGATGATCGTCGTACCCCAGCGCATAGCGGCTGAGGGTGTTCTCGATTCCAGGGCGGGACGTCATGACAGGCTCCTCGCTACGTGATGGTTGTCACATCAAGGCCAATCATATTCATCAATTCCGTTGCGTCAAGGGCGATTTCGGCCACGGGCTGCCCATGTCAGGGCACGACGACACCGCCCACGGTGGATCACACGTGGGCGGTGTGAGAGCTACGCAGTAGCCGACCTACAGAACGTCTCCCTTGACGAGTTGCTTCGCCAGCGAATCGAGAATGACCTCGGTGGATCCTTCGTAGATGCGCATCGGGCGCGCTTCTCGGTACAGCCTTTCGATGACGCTTCCCCGCGTGATGCCGTAGCGGCCCATCACCTGCACGGCCCGATCCACCACACGGCCCGCGACTTCCGTTGCCGCGACCTTGGCCATCGACGACAGGTGCAGATTGGCACGTGCGTCGCGCGCCGACGCGGCAGCGGCCCGGTAGGTCAACGACCTGGCCATCTCGATGTCCGTCCAGCACAACGCCAGATGCTCGGGCACCGAGCCGAGACGAGAAAGACTGACACCGAACTGTTCTCGCGCGTTCGCGTGACGTAGCGCCTCTTTCAGGGCAGCCTCCGCCAGCCCGACCGCAGCGCCGGCGACCGACACACGGAACGTGGCAAGAGTAGCCAGGACGAGCGAGAAGCCCTTGCCCGGCTGACCGATTCGATGATCGAGCGGTACCCGAACATCGTTCAGGACGACGTCGGACAACACGTGCGGTGCGATGATCTGATGAGGGCGCTCGGTAGTGACGCCCGGAGCGTCTGCGGGAATCAGGACCAGCGAGTAACCGTCACCCTCCCGCCCGAGGATGCTGTAGAAGTCGGCGTCGCCGCCGTTGGTGATGAACGATTTGTGCCCGTTGACCACGAGCTGCCCGTCGACTTCCTCGATCGACGTCGTCAACGCCTTCAGATCGGAACCGACGTGTGGTTCCGTGAGCCCCAGCGCGGCGATCGCGTCGAGGTTCGCGACCTTGGGTAGCCAGTACTCCTGCATGGCGGGTGTTCCGCCGACCGCAAGCCCGTAGCTGCCGATCCCCTGCATCGCGAACAGCGAGTCCAGGTGCGCACACTCCGCAGCGAGCCGCTCGCGTACCACCGTGACCGCCAGCGAGTCGACCGCCTCGAACCGTCCCCCGAACGCCTTCGGCACCGTCACTCCGGCGAGCCCGGTCGCCTGCAGCCGTTTCCGCACGTCGACATCGATGCTGTCCGACTCGTCCGCCCGATCGGCGATGTCACGGACGGATTCGGCAAGTGCCCGTGCTTCAGCCTGTAGTTCGACATACTTACTCGGTAGGTCGAACAGTTTCTGTTCCGATTCCGACACAGCGCCTCCATTCATGTATCTATGATTACCATACTCATCAATTGCAGTCCGTGGTCCGAATCAGGAGAAATACATGCCCGAGTACGACGCCCCCGCCCAATTCGACCTCAGCGGACGCGTAGCGCTGATCACGGGCGGAAGCCGTGGTCTCGGTAAGGCAATGGCCTTCGGTCTTGCACAGGCAGGTGCGGACGTGATCATCGCGAGTCGGGATCTCGAATCCTGCCAGCTCGCCGCGAAAGAGATCTCGCAGTCGACGGGCAGGCGTGCCTTACCGATTGCGGCCCACGTCGGGAAATGGGACGCACTCGACGACCTCGTCGACGCGTCGTACGAGCACTTCGGGAAGGTGGATGTGCTGATCAACAACGCTGGTATGTCGCCGCTCTACGACTCCGTGGACACCATCTCCGAGACTCTGTTCGACAAGGTCCTCGGGGTGAATCTGAAGGGACCGTTCAGGTTGGCCGCACTGGTGGGAACGCGGATGGCCCAGGGCAACGGCGGCTCGATCATCAACATCTCGAGCGCAGCGTCGACGAAGCCCAGGCCGGATGTCCTCCCCTACGCCGCTGCCAAGGCCGGACTGAACGCGATCACCGTGGGGCTGGCGAAGACGTTCGGTCCGTCGGTGAGGACCAATGCCATCATGGCGGGCACCTTCCTCACCGACGTCTCGAACGCGTGGGACATGGACGCGTTCGCCAAGCGTGCCGAGACATTCGCGGCCAAGCGCGGCGGTGATCCGAACGAAATCGTCGGCGCTGCACTGTATCTCGCCAGCGACGCGTCCAGCTACACGACCGGTTCGATCATCACCGTCGACGGCGGAATGTAAGCGAAACGCCTGTACCCTCGACGGCGGCCGATCAGGCCCGCAGACCCCGCCACGCCATGGTCCCGCCGTCGACGGGGACATTGGCGCCCGTGATGAACGACGCGGCGTCCGACCCGAGGAAGCACGCCACCCGCGCGGCCTCGACCGGATCGCCCAACCGCGGGATCAGGTGCGCCCCACTCATGTTCCGTTCCTGTTCGATCGGGTCGGCGGCTGCGTCGATGTGCCGCTGCGACATCGACGTTCTGAAGCTACCCGGGCTGAAACTGTTGCACCGGACCTCGTTCGCCAGGTTGATCGCCGTGACCTTGGTCAACTGGATCACCGCTGCCTTGCTGACCGAATAGGCAGCAGTCCGGTACCCCATCATGCCGGAGACGGACGCCGCGTTGACGATCGACGGCCCTCGATCGGACGTACGAAGCTGCGGCGCAGCATATTTCGTCGCGAGCCACATGGACCTGACGTTGATCGTCATGACGGCGTCCCAGACGTCCTCGGCGAGGTCCACGACATTCGCTCGATCCGCGTGCACGAAGCCCGTGTCGATGACGCCGACATTGTTCACGAGCGTGTCGAGCCCACCCGCCGCGGCGACCGCGTCGTCGATCATGGACCGGACCTGGTCGCTCTCGGACACGTCGACACGAAGTACGACGCTCTTGGCCCCCGCTGCCGCAACGAGAGCTTCGGTCTCGGCCAACAGTTCTGCCGAGATGTCCGCGACGACGACGGTCTCGGCTCCCTGTGCAGCCGCCTCCACCGCGATGGCCCGTCCGATTCCCGAGCCACCGCCGGTGACGAGAACCCTCTTGTCCTGCATGCTCAGCCTTCCTTCACGAAGGGCGGGTGCCCCGAAATCGATTCGGCCACAGCGGTCGTCGGCGCACTCTCGCCGCGAGTGTGCTTCCACAGCAGATACGTGGCAACAGCGCCGACCGCCATCGGTACAGCAGAGAAGTAGTACAGAGTCTGCGGCGCGAACACGGCCAACGCGTAACCCACGGCGATCGGAGCGGATATGGAGAACAGACGACCGATCCCGAGCATCCACCCGATCGCCGTCGAACGCACCCCGACCGGGTACAGGAACGGCACGACGGCTGCGGCCGCGGTGATCGCGATGTACGTGAACAGGCCGACGGCGACGGTCAACGCGATTGCGATGCCCGGGTGACCGAACAGCGATGCGAACGCGAGGATCGCGACCGCAGCGATGGCCATGGACGTCCACAACAGACGGCCGGCCGAGATCTTCAGCGTCCAGGCGCCGAAGACGAGGGCGCCGACCAGTCCGCCGAAGCTGAGGATCAGTCCGGCGGTCGTGCCCAGGTCCGCGCTACCGCTGGACTCCTTGACCAATTGGGGTGTCCACGTGTTGGCGAAATAGAACGCGGACATCAAGCAGGAGTACATCACCCAGGTGAGCAATGTCCGGTAGTACGTTCCGCCGGCGAACAGACCGCGCACCGACGCGTTGTTCTCGACGACCGGAGCCAGCGCAGGCCGGGCATTCGGGTCGATCGTGGGGTTGTTCAGCTTCGCGACGAACGACCGAATTCGAGCGTCGGCTTCAGGGGTGTTCCTGTTGATCAGGAAGTCCACCGACTCCGGGATCATGGCGACCGTGACGACGACGGCGCCCGCCGTGATGATCGCACCGAAGACGAACATGACCTGCCACGCACCGTCGAATGCAGCCACGAGCAGCGCGCCGATACCACCGCCGACGAGGCTACCGAGAGGAAAGCCGATCGAATAAACACCCATGATGGTGTTTCTGCGCTTTTCCGACGACATCTCCTGGACGAGAACGATCAGGCTGGCGGCCATACCGCCGATACCGATTCCGGTGACGAAGCGGGCGGCGATGAGGGCTTCCACATTCGGAGACATCGCCGACGCGACCAATCCGGCGAGGTTGATCACCAAGCCCCAGAGGATGAGACGCCGTCGCCCGATCCTGTCGGCGAGAGGGGCGAGGAATATCGATCCCACCGCCATGCCTGCCAGGCCTGCACTGAGCAGGTAGCCCTTCTCGGCGTTGCCGTCGAAGAATCCGTCGGGCAGATGTGGGAGAACGAAGCCCATCACGAACACGTCGAACCCGTCGATGGTGATGACGAGCAGACAGGCTGCGAGCACTTTGTACTGATATCGGGAGATCGGCGACTTCTTGATCGCGGTCAGAACGTCCATCTTGGGTTCCATTCCGAAAAGGGTGTGGGTTCAGTCGAGCACGAAAACGGGCACGAACTCGTGCTCGTCGGCTGCGCCGGATTTGTGAAATTCGGCGTGGACGGACGCGCCGGTCGTGACGTCGGAGTCGGCGACGAGGCGGGTCCACCACCAGGGGCCCTCGTCGAGTTCGACGACGGCGAGCACATGTTGTGGGACGACCTCTCGTTCGGCGTTGCGGCCGTACACGGTCGTCCAGGAGATGACTCGTCCGCGGCCACTGGCGGGTACCCAGCGGTAGTCGGATTCGTCGGTTACTGCAGTCTGCGGCGTGAAAAGCTCTCCGGTGGAGATCTTCTCGCGGAGGAGAAATTGCCCGCGAGCGGTTCCGTCGAAGAAGTCCGCCGTCTGCGCGTCTCGGCGTACCGCGGTCAGCGGGATCGACAGCATTGCAGTCATCGGCCTGCTCCCAACAGAAGAGTCGAGTGGTGATCGAGTACGCCGCCGTTACCGGACACGAGCGCGGTGTCGTGCTTGTCGACCTGACGCGCACCGGCTTGACCCCGAAGTTGAATGATCGCCTCGGACAACGGCGTCATTCCCCACATGTAGTACGAGGACAACTGTCCACCGCCGGTGTTGACCTTGAGCGAGCCGTCGGGACCGAGAACGCCCGGTGTCGACACGAACTCCCCGCCTGCACCCTTGGCGCAGAAGCCGTAGTCCTCGAGCGAGATCATCAGCGTGTAGGTGTAGCAGTCGTAGAGCTCGACCACATCGATGTCGGGCGGCGTCAGACCCGCTCGAGCAAAGGCCTTTGGCCCCGATTGTGCTGCGCCGCTGACCAATCCGAAGTCTTCGTTCCTACGCATGAAGTGACCCGGATGGCATTGCGCCGATGCCAGGATGTCCACGGGCGGCTGAGCAAGATCCCGCGCGCGTTCCCCACTGGTGACGATGACCGCAACACCACCGTTGGAAACCAGGCAGCAGTCGAGCAGGTGAAACGGCGAACTGATCATCCGAGATTCCTGATGGTCGGCGAGCGTGATCGGATCACGCATCTGCGCCAGCGGATTCAGGGCGGCCCACGCGCGCTGCGCCACGGCAACGGAACCGAGCTGCTCGGAGGTGGTCCCGTAGGTCTGCATGTGTCGGTTGGCGGCGAGTGCGTACAGCGAGTTGGCGCTGTTGACACCGGTCGAACCGAGAATTCCTTCCCACCCGACTCCACTGGAATTCGCCTGGGCGTACGACGCACCCGTCGACACGCGCTCCTTGAGCGGCGCGTCGGCGAACACGCAGGCGACAGTAGTTGCCTGCCCTGCTTCGATTGCGAGAGCGGCGAATTGGACCATGGCGCCCGCGGTCGAACCATACGACTGCATGACCGACAGCAGCGCGAGGTCCGTGAGTCCCAACTCCTGCGCGAGCGGAAGGCCGAGCTCGTCGGTGACACCACCGCTGATCAGCAGACCGTCGATCTCGTTCAGTTCGATGCTCGCGTCGGCAGCAGCTCTGCGCACCGCGTCGGCGCCGAAGTTGGTTGCCGTCTTCCCGTAGATTCTGCCCATCTCGGTGATGCCGAGACCGGCAATGGACGCCGTCATACGCGTACTTCCTGCAGTGGCAGTTCGACTTCGATCGTGCCGGGACCGACGGTCACGACACCCGAGTTACGACTCACCAACTCGACGGTGACGACGCCCTTGTCGCCACGAAGCTCCTTGGCGACGACGGTTCCGTGCACGGTGGTCGTCGTCCCCACCAGGTTGAACTTCTTCATCGAAAATCCCTTGACCGAACCGATCACTGCGCGATCGCCTGCCCAGTCCCGCACCGCGCGCTCCCACATCCCCATCAGGAACAGGACGTTCGCGTACGCTTCGGGCGCGCCGGACGCCTTCGCGTATTCGGAGTTGTGGTGAATGGAGTTGAAGTCGCGGTTCGATCCCGCGGCCATCACCAGTCGATACATCGACAGTGGGTACTCGGGCACCGGCAACTGCTCACCTTCGGTGACGTCGTCGAAATATGTCGTCATCTGTCTTCCTCGCTCACTGGGTTGTAGGCGTACACGACATTGCGGACTCGGGCGACGACGTCGCCGCGGTCGCTGACGATGTCGTTCTCCCACGAGAGAAATGCACCGCGTCCCAACGATGTCTGCTTGGGGCTGCACGAGATCAGACGCCGCCCCCGGTTGCCGAGTCGCTCGCCGAGAACGACGGGACGCACGAAATCGAGTTCCATGCTCGCCGTGAGAAATCCGCTCGTCGTGGGTCCCGGATAGGGGTCCTCGTTGTTGATCGGACTACGAGTCGGCTGAGCGTCGCGCGCCTCGTCGCCGTAGAGCGTCTCCTCGCCCGGGTTTCGCATCGCGGCGATCGCCCACGACAGAAGACCCGTCGCCGGGGCGATGACGCCCTCGAAACCCGCTGCGCGAGCCGCGTTCTCGTCGTGGTGGATCGGACTGTCGATCTCGAGCGGTTCGAGGTATCGGCGGACGGTACCCGATTCCACCGGGTCACCGCCCCAGCGGATACTGCCGTCCGAGAAGTCTTCGCCGACGCGGTCGACGAGTTCGTCCCACTCCGCCACCCACGACGGACGGGTATCCGTCAATTCTGCGGTCATGCCAGTGCCCCTTCGTTTTTCAGTGCGTCGATTCGTTCGGCCGAGAAGCCGAGGATGTCGCGCAATACGTAATCGTTGTCCTGGCCGCACACCGGCGCGGCACGGTCGACACTCAGCGGTGTGTCGCCGAGCTGGTACCGCGGACCCTCGACGGTGACCCTCCCGTGCAGAGGATGATTCAGTTCCACGAGGTGACCACGGTGACGAAGCTGCGGATCCTCACAGAAAGCCCGGCTGTCGGCCGACACGTGGGCTGCGATACCCACGCGCTGCAGCAGGTCTTCGAGATCCTGCGCTCGGTGACGCGCGGTCCAGTCGGCGACGAGGTCGTCGACCTCGTCGGCGCGGTCGATTCTGTCACCGGCAGCGCCGAACTCGTCGATCGCGTCCGGAACATTCATGATCGTGGCCAACATGCGCCACTGGTCGTCGTCGCCTGCGGTGATCGCGATGAAACGATTGTCCGCACACGGATACACCCCGTTCGGGGAGAGTGCGGGGTCGGAGTTCCCACGACGCTCGACCACATCGCCCTCCGCGAAATACTTGGCCAGGTAGGGAGATTGGAGATACGCGCCTGCTTCGACCTGTGAGATGTCGATGTAGGTTCCGACGCCGGTCTGTTGACGTCTCAACAGTGCCGCGAGAAGTGCCGCGAGCCCGAAACGTGGTGCGAGATAGTCGGTGTACGGCCCGAAGGGTCCGACGGGGAGTCGATCCGCCCATCCCACCACGGATTGGAACCCGGACAGCGCTGCGCCGACGTTTCCGTACCCGGCGAGTCCGCTGTAGGGACCGTCCTGACCGTTGATGGAACTGCTGACCATGATCAGACCCGGGTTGGTCTCGCGCAGCGTCTCGTACTCGAGCCCCCACTTCTTCATTCGACCCGGCGCGTAGGACTCGAGGACGACGTCGGCCCAGTTCGCGAGCGATCGTGCGACCTCACGCGCCTCGGGCACCCGAAGGTCCAGTGAGACACCGAGTTTGCCCGCGTTGACGTTTCCGTACAGCGCAGAGTTCTCGTGTCCCGCGATGCCGTTCTCGAACGGAGGCATCAGACGGGCCGTCTCGACCTTGGTCCCCGACTCCACTCGAACGACCGTCGCCCCTGCGTCGGCGAGCGCCCGCCCGACCAGCGGCCCTGCTACGACCCACGACATGTCGAGAACCTTGACCCCGTCCAGCGGCTTCACGACGCGTTCTCCATCGCCCGGTCGCCGACCCACTCGCCGAGTACTTCGTCGGTGTGCTGGCCGAGCGTCGGGGCCGCCGTGCGCACCGACAGTGTTTCCCCGGTGATCTTCGCGAACGCGCCTGGCAGTCGGATCTGCCGGCCGGCGGCGTCGGACACCGTCGAGTAGAACCCGCGTGCGCCGAGCTGAGGACTGGACACGACGTCGCCGGTGTCGTAGACCGGCACGCACAGAAGCCGGCGCTCCCGCGCAGCCTCGAGAACCTCGTTCTTGGTCTTGCCTGCCAGGAAACGGGCGACAGCACTGCGGGCCTCGTCCAGCCGAGTGCTGTCGAATTCCCCGCGAGCCGCCATCTCCGGCACCGTCCGCCAATCGATCGCGGCGTACTCTGCGTACTCCTCGTTCTCTGCCGCCATCCATTCGAAGAACGCCGTCGTGAACGCACCGGACGCCGGCCCGACGGAGAGGTGGAACTCGATCAACCCGTCGACGCAGATCCATTTCTTCTTCGCCGGATCCGTACCGGACCCACTGCCGGACTGGTCCATCTTCTTCGCGGGGCCGTCGACGAGCTTCTCCCACTCGGGCGCCACATCGCCTGCGGTATGGGCCAGAACCCTACCGAGAGTGGCGGTTCCGAGACACGCCTGCGCAGACACGTCGACGTGCTGGCCCCGGCCGGAACGCTCACGAGCCAGCAACGCGAACAGGGCGCCGTCTGCTGCATCGGCAGCCGCGTGCAGAAACGCCTGGGGAATAGAGATACGAACCGGAGGACGATCGCCCTCTCGGTGCGGATCGAGCGGGCCACCCGCCGCCCACACGGCAAGATCGCTCGCGGCGTACCGTGCTTTCGGGCCTGTCGAACCGAACGCCGAAATCGAGACGTAGATCAGCCGCGGGTGTCGAACGTGCAGCTTGTCGAAGCCGAGCCCGAGCGACTCCATTCCGCCCGGGCCCGCGGACTCGATGACGACGTCCGCCTGCGCGATCAGGTCGTCGAGATGCGCGCGCGATTGCGCGTCGTCGAAGTCCACCGCGATGCCGCGTTTGTTCGCGGCGTACGTATCCCAGAAGTAGGACCCGTGCGCACCCATCGGTTCCGCGGTACGAGCTGAACTGCCGGTGACGGGTTCCACCTGCACGACGTCCGCGCCCAGATCCGCGAGGATCCGGCCTGCGAGCAAGCCACGATCATCGGTGAAGTCGAGCACGCGGTATCGCTGCAACAGCGCCATTGCGCCCACCAATCATGAAGAGGGAGAACGCCTTCCCGATTCATCGGAAGGCGGAACGTTTCTGAACGTTCTTCGTCCGTAAATGAGAACGTACACTCAGTCCAGGCCTGAATCAATGGTTTCGAGTGGTTCAGCTCACAAAATGTTCGAGCGACAGGAGACGGCAGTGTCGGACAATTCCAAGACGGGTCGCCCCCGCGACCCGGACCTGGAACGACGCGTGTTCGACGCTGCAGTCGACATCTTCGGAACCCGGGGATGGGCCAAGTTCTCCATCGAGACCGTTGCCAGGCAGGCATCCGTCGGCAAGGCGTCGATCTACCTTCGATGGCCCAACAAGACCACCTTGCTGCAGGACGCCATCGAGGACCGCATTGCCGTGGTAGCCACGCAGGACTCGGGAGACATCCGTACCGATCTCCTGGAGCTCGCCCGCCACACCATGGGTCTGTATCTCGGAAGCGCCGGTCGAGCCATCTTTCGCATGGCGATCGAGGGCAACACCATTCCCGGCGTCACCGACAAGTTCGCCGAGTTCCGGGATTCGCAGACCCTCGCCGCTCGCGACATGGTCCGCAGGGCCATCGCACGCGGAGAACTGCCCGCCGACACCTCGGTCACGCTGCTCCTCGAAACACTGCTCGGAGCGATCATTCTCCACACGCTCAGCACCCCGAAGTCGTTGGACGACGAAGTGCGGGCGCACTCCGAGGAGTACGCCCGCACGTTGGTCGACCACGTTCTCGGATCTATGCGCTGACGATCCCGCGACGCGCGAGTGCGCCGAGTTCGTCTGCGGTCAAGTCGAGTTCGCCCGTCAGGATCTCGGCAGTATGCTCGCCGATCCCGGGAACGCCGTCGTACACCGGGCCGTCGTAGCCCTTCATGTGCAGGACCGGCCCCGGCATCAGAACCTTGCCGAGGACGTCGTTACCGGTGATCTCCACCAGAGTCCGCTCGAGGAAGTGCGGGTCCTCTACGACATCGGACGCATCGTTGACCGGGGCGCTGACCACCTCGAACTTCTCGAGAGTGCTCAGTACCTCGGCTCTCGGCATCGTCCTGCACCAGTCGATCACCATCTTCTGAACGTCGTCGTTGTTGCGTAGGCGATCCGCGTTGGTCGCGTAGCGCGGATCCTCGATCACCTCGGCCTTCCCCATCGCGGCGAACAGCCGCTTGGCAATGGCCTGGTTCGACGCGGCAATGGACAGAAACTTGCCGTCGGCGGCCTCGTAGATTCCGCGCGGTGATGCCGCGCCGGTCGAGTTGCCGATTCGCTGCTGTATCTCTCCCGTCGCCGTGTACTTGAGAAACATGTCACCGACGATGAACATCAGCGGCTCGTACAGAGCTACGTCGACTTCCTCACCGACACCGGTCTTCTCGCGCTTGAACAGCGCCATTGCCACGCCCATCGCTGCGGCGAGGCCTGCGATCGAATCCGCGAAACCGAACGGCGGCGACGTCGGCGGGGATTCGGGCCATCCGTTGACGTTCGCGAAACCGCTCGCCGTCTCCGCAACCGTGCCGAATCCCGGCAAGAGCCGGTTGGGTCCGGTCTGGCCGAAGCCCGAAACCCGTGCCATCACCAAGCCCGGATTGTTTCGGCGCAGCTCGTCGAACCCGAGCCCCCATGCCTCGAGCCGGCCGGGACGGAACGACTCGATCACGACGTCGGCACCCGCGATCAGCTTCTCGACCAGCGCGCGCCCCTCTGCGTCACGGAGATCGATTCCGACGGAACGCTTCCCGGCATTGAGTCGTGAAAACCCGAGCGAGAGCCCCTCCTTCTGCGGAACCCATTGCCGCGCATAGTCGCCCGACGTCGGGTCTTCGACCTTGACGACGTCGGCCCCGAAATCGCGGAGCATGCGTCCCGCAGTCGGTGCCGCGTACATCGTGCCGAGTTCGACGACCTTCACCCCTGCCAGAGGTCCGGTGGCACCCATCAAATCCTCCACTGAATGTGCTTGACCTCTAGGTATTCCTTCATTCCCCATTCGCCCAGTTCACGGCCGACACCGGACCGTCCGTACCCACCGAACGGGGCGTCCGGACGCATCGCGCCGCCGCCGTTGATCCACACGGTGCCCGCACGCACTTGCTCGGCAACGCGCCGCGCCTCGATCGGGTCGTCGCACCACACGTTGGCGGCGAGTCCGTAGGCCGTGTCGTTTGCCAGCCGAATGGCTTCTTCGGTGTCCTTGAAGGGCACGATGACGGCCACCGGGCCGAAGATCTCCTGCTGTACTGCCCGAGCACTGTGCGGAAGGTCGCCCAGCAGAACAGGATTGACGAACCACCCCTTCTCGGGCAACGGCTTGGTGACCTCGAGCAGCTTCCTGCCACCGTCGTCGATCGCGCCGTCGACGAAACCGTTGACGCGAGCCTGGTGATCGGGACGAATCATCGGGCCGATGTTGGTGGCCGGATCCCATGGATCGCCGACGACCATCTGATCGAACGCCGACGCGCCCGCCTCGAGGAACTGGTCGTACACGCTGTCGTGCACGAGGAGCCGGGCCAGAGCCGCGCATCCCTGGCCTCCGTTACGTGCCCAGCGGAGATGCATCTCGACGGCGATCTTCTCGACGTCCACGCCTTCGAGGACGATGCTCGGCGACTTGCCCCCGAGTTCGAGCGTCACCCCCGCGAGGTTCGCTGCTGCCTGTTCCATGATCTTCGCGCCGACGCCGTCGGAGCCGGTGAAGGACACGCGATCGACGCCAGGATGCGACGAGAGCTGTTGCCCCACATCGGCGCCACCGACGATGACGTTCATGACGCCGGGCGGCAGCCCTGCTTCCTTGATCAGGTCTCCCAGGAAGAGGGTGGTCAGCGGAGTGCGCGGCGACGGCAGCAGCACCACGGTGCATCCCGCGGCGAGCGCGGCGCCGAACTTGAAGATCGCCAGATTGAGCGGGTAGTTGTACCCGGTGATGGCGGCGACGACTCCCACCGGCTGGTGAACGACGTCGCTCATCGTCGGGACCGGCTTGTCGTACTCGCCGAGATGGATCGTACGGTCGGTCTTCGCTGCCTCCGCTGCCCACCGAAGATGTTCGTCGACAGCCATTTTCACCTGCAGGTACCACGCCAGAGAGACCGGGCAGCCGACTTCGTTGACGATCGAGGGCAACAGGCGGTCGGCGGCCTTCTCGAGTACGTCGGCGAAGCGATGCAGATACTTCGACCGCTCGGCGCCGCTCAATGCAGCCCACGCCGGAAACGCTTTCCGTGCCGCGGCGACCGCAGCGTCGACCTGGCTGCTCGACGCTCCCCCGACCGTCGCGAGAACGTCCTCGGTGGCCGGGTTGTACACATCCCATGTCTCGCCCTGCGGCGACGCGTCGGTGTCCCCGATCAACAGAGTGCGCGTGCTCGGAACCCAATCCTGTTGTACCTCTGCCACTGCGGTCATCTCACGCACCTTCCTTCTGCAGGTCTTGCCCTGACAGGTCGTTCCTGCCGGCTCCGCTTCCCGGAAGCTTGGCCATGAGGCCGACGCGTTCGAGGAGGCAGACGAGCTCGTCTCGTTGATTGAATCCCTTGTGCTCGAACCAGACGATGCCCGAGTCGTCGCGACTCTTGGACTCGCGCTTGTCGAGGATGGTCGTCTCGGCCCGCAGTGTGTCACCGTGGAACACCGGGTTCGGGAACTTGACCTTGTCGTAGCCGAGGTTGCCGAGCGTCGTACCCATCGTCAGCTCGGGCACGTGGAACGCGCCGATCAGCGCCACGGTGAAGAGACTGTTGAAGACCCGCTGTCCGTGAATGGTCCCCTTGCAGAACTCGGCGTCGAGATGCAACGGCTGGATGTTCATCGTCAAGGACGTGAACATGACGTTGTCCATTTCGGTCACGGTTCGTGTCATTGCATGCTTGTAGTGCTTGCCGACTTCGAACTCTTCGAAATACAGTCCTCTCACTTACTTCTCGCCTCTTCTCGTGATGGCTTCGGCGCGCTCCAACCACTGGACGGCCTTTTCGTAGTGCGCCTTGTCGATGTGCAGTCCGCGATACCGCAGGGCGCCGGTCCCCTGCGCCTCCGCCTTCTCGTACGCCTCCGCCATGCCGCGGTAGAACTCGATGTCCTGCTGCGTCGGGCTGAAGACCTCGTTGACCGTCTCGACGTGCGACGGGTGGATCGCGATCATGCCGCGGAAACCGAGCTGCCGACCCCTCGTCGCGAAAGCTCGTAGACCATCGAGGTTTTCGAGGTCCTCCCACAGTCCGGTGAGCGCATGAATCCCGGCCTCGCGGCAGGCGAGCAGAACACGGCTGCGTAGGTACAGCGTCTCCAGTCCTTCGGCGGTCCATTCGTATCCGACCTCGCGAGCGATGTCGGCGTGTTCGGCCGACGGCCCGATCATCGCGCCGACGCGGGGTGACGCAGTCGCGACCTCCAGGCAGTTGTGGATCGCCTTCACCGTTTCGACCGGAACGATGTACTCGAGTCCGTCGACGCCGTTGCGCGCCTCGAAATGATCGAGCAAGGCATCGTATTGCAGGACGTCGACGGCTTTTTCGATCTTCGGTGCGAACACTCCCGTCAACCCGGGTACGACGACCGACTCCAGGTCGGCTCCCGCCAGACGGGTGGCCAGGGGGTTCACGCGAACGAACAATCCGACGTCCGAGTTCGTTTCCCTGACGCGTCGGATCGAGTCCGCGACGACGGCGCGAGCGGATTCCTTCTCGGCGGCGGGAACCGAATCCTCCAGATCGAGTACGACACAGTCCGCCCCGGACGCAACTGCTTTGTCCACCCATCGTGGACGATGGCCGGGAACGAACAGAATGGAGCGGTACGGCTGCATGTCAGCTGTCCTCTCAGTAGCTACGGGGAAGGCCGAGAACGTGTTCGGCGGTGTAGTTGAGAACCATCTCCTGGGAGATCGGCGCGATCCGCATCAGCCGTGACTCGCGGAAGTACCGTTCCACGTGGAACTCCTTGCCGAAGCCGAACCCACCGTGAACCTGCAGGGCCGCATCGGCGGCGAAGAATCCCGCTTCGGCGCACAAGTACTTCGCGGCGTTGGCTTCTCGTCCACACGGCAGACCGGCGTCGACCATCCAGGCAGCCTTGTCGACGACCGCGGTCGCGGCATCGAGCTTGATACGTGCCTCGGCGAGCTGGAATGCGATGCCCTGGTTCTTGCCGATCGGCCGGCCGAACACTTCGCGTTCCTTCGCATACTGCGTGCCGCGACGCAACGCGGCTTCCCCGATACCGAGCGCCGCGTTGGCGGAGATGACGCGTTCGGCGTTGAGCCCGCCCAGGATGGTGCGGAAACCGTGGCCGACCTCGCCGACCACGTCGTCGTCCGCGACGAAAAGTTCGTCGATGAACAACTCGTTCGTATCGACGGCGTTGCGTCCCATCTTAGGGATGGGACGAATCTGCACCTTGCTGCGATCCATGTCGGCGAACAGCAAAGTCATTCCGGCAGTGCGCTTGTCGCCGTCGGCTCGCGGGCTGGTGCGGCACAGCAGCAGCATCTTCTCTGCTTCCTGCGCCTTCGTGATCCACACTTTCTTCCCGGAGACGAGGAAACCGCCGTCGACCTTCTTCGCGAATGTCTTGATATTGGTGGTGTCGGTTCCCGCGTCGGGTTCGGTGACCGCGAACGACGTGTGCAGTTCTCCGGTGACGACGCGCGGCAGGTATTTCTTCTTCATCGCCTCGCTGCCGTGGTGGATGATCGGCTCGAATCCGAAGATCCCGATGTGCACTGCGCTGCATCCACCCATACCTGCGCCCGACGCCGAGATCTCGCGTTCGACGATCGCCGCCTCGGTCACGCCGAGACCACCACCGCCGTACTCCTCGGGAACGGTCAGCCCGAGCCAACCGCCCTCTGCGACAGCGTTGTAGAACTCCCAGGGGAATTCGTGACTCTCGTCGTGCTCCATCCAGTACTCGTCGGGGAACGCCTTGCACAGTGTCTTGACCGCTTGACGAATGTCGTCGTGCGTCGAGTTGCTCGAAAAGTCCATCGACTTGCTCCTGCTCTAGGCGACCGGCACCGCAGTGCGATCGAACGTATCCGCGGTGACGCCTTCGTCGCGGAGAACCGCCTTACGCACTTTCTCCGACGGCGTCTTGGGCAGCGCGTCGAGGAACCGGACGTAGCGCGGCGTCGCGAACGCTGGAATCCGTCCTTCGCACCACTCGAGAATGGCTGCGGGATCGGCATTCTCGCTGAGCACGACCGCGGCGAGCACCTCGTCCTCACCTGCTTCTACGTCGGCGGGAACGCCGATGACGGCGCATTCCACCACTGCCGGATGTCCGAGAACCGCCTGCTCGACCTCGTAGGAACTGATGTTCTCACCGCGTCGGCGCAGCGCATCCTTGTACCGGTCGACGAAGTAGAACCACCCGTCCTCGTCCCGACGCAACGCATCTCCCGTGTGGAACCACAGGTTCCGCCATGCTTCGAGCGTCTTTTCCGGCATCCCGTAGTAGCCCATGCTGCAAGTCCACGGCTGTACCGGGCGCACGACGAGTTCGCCGACCTCCCCGACCGGGACCTCGCGATCGGTTTCCGGGTCGACGAGCCTGATGTCGAACCAGTCCGACGCCACCTTGCCTGCCGCACCGGGCGGAATCTTCTCGCCGTACGGCGTCAGGATCGGGGCGCACGTCTCGGTCAGCCCGAACGCGTTGACGAACGCCTCGATACCGTAGCGCTCCTTGAACTGTTCGACGACCGTGTCGGCGATCGGCGCCGCGTACACCGCGCGGAGCTTGTTGTCGCGGTCGTTGTCGCGGGGTGCTTGCTTCCACGCGAAGTCCATCATCACACCGACGAAATTGGTGACCGTGACGCCCGAGTCGCGCACCATGTCGATCCACCGGCTCGCACTGAATTTCGGATGCACCACCGCGCTCGCTCCTGCGACGAGTGCCGGGTAGACGGCCATGAACTGGGCATTGCCGTGGAAGAGCGGTGTCGTCGTCATGTAGCGATCGGCGGGTGTCAGCCGGGTCAGCGACACGACTTCCTGAGCGAAGAAGTACAGCTGCGAATGCGGCATGGCCACACCCTTGGACGGGCCGGTCGTGCCCGAGGTGAAGAAGATGGCACCCAGATCCTGCGCCCGCGGTGCAGGCACCGAGACCGCAGTGCCGTTCTCCAGCTCGTCCCACTTCTCGGCCTGCCAGCCGTTCTCGCGCAACAGCGCGACCGCCTTGTCCGCCGTGCCGGTATCGATGACCCAGAACTTCTCGATGCCACGGCAGTGATCGGCGATCGCGACGAAACGCTCGGCGAACGTGTCGTCCACGACGGCCCACCGTGCCCCGACGGTGACGATCTGGTGGCGAAGGAACTCACCCTCGTAGTTGGTGTTGATCGGAACCTCGACCGTGCCGCCGACGGCAGCGGCGAACCAACTACGCACCAAGCGTGAGGAATTCATCGCCATGATGACCACGCGGTCACCTTGCAGGGCTCCGGCGGCGTGCCACGAACCGGCGATGCGTTCGGCGGCGTCGAGGATCTCGGCGTAGGTGAACTCGAGGCCCTCGTCCGGCGTCACCAGAAACGTCGCGTCCGGAGTCGCGGCCGCGTGCGTGCGCAGAACGTGATCGAGCGTCCACGTCTGCGGGTCGGCGAAATTCGGATGCAGATCCCGGTAGGTCGCGTTCACGAGAAGTCCCGGAAGGGTTCGAGAGCCAACATCGACGGAACGACGTCCTTGCCGAGCCGCTCGATGGCGGCGATGGTCTCGTCCCCGTCCATCGTCGGCCACTGCGGACGTAGCAGCAGTGGGTCGACTGGGAGCGTGGTCACCAGGTCCGTGAGCTTCCCGACGACGTCGTCCGCAGTTCCGACGATGACGTGATCGGAGACCGACTCGGCGAACTGGTTCGCAAGGTCGCGGCCGGCCATGACGTCGAGACCCTTTGCGGCGTAGGTCAGATAACGACCTTGGGCGACGCGCGCGTATTCGACCATCGCCTCTTCCTTGCTGTTCGCAACGAGCACGTTGCGACGGAGCGGCTGCGATCCGAATTCCTTGCCGCGGGCCTCGAAGAGCTCTTTCACGACGCGATAGCGCTCGATCACCTCGTGCTTCGGCGTTTCGGGTGGCACAGCGTAGCCGTCGCCGTACTTGCCTGCGCGGCGCACGCCTCCCATTGCGTGCGCGCCGATCCAGATCGGAACGTGCGGCTGCTGCACGGGATGGATGTGCGGCTTGACCCCGTCGAGCTGGAAGTACTTGCCCTCGAACGAGACCTCGTCCTGGGTCCAGAGCTGCTTCATGATCTGCAGGGACTCGTCGAACCTGCCTGCGCGCTCCCTGTAGGGAATCTGCAGATAGTCGAATTCCTCAGGCCGGTAACCCAATCCGGCGCCGAAGATCAGACGCCCCTCGGTCACGACGTCGAGGGTCGCGATCTCTTCAGCCAGGAGAACCGGGTTGTAGAGAGGTGCGATCATGATCTGAGTGACGAGCTTCGTGGTCGGCGCGACGTGCGCGGCGAGACGAGCGAGCAGCGGAACCGGCTGCAGCCAGCGAAGATCGCCGTACAGGAAGTGCTGGCCGATCGCGATGTAGTTGAAACCGTTCTCCTCCGCCGCCGCGACGATCCGGAGAATGTCGTTGAACTGCCTCGACGGTGACACCGACTTGGGAACGTCGCTGAGCAGTAGGCCGACCTGAACCATGAAAAGCCCTTTCCTTCTGTGCTATTGAGCGGTGAGGCCGCCGTCGACGGGGATGGTGACGCCGGTGATGTAGCTGGCGTCGTCACTGTTCAGAAACGCGATGACCGACGCGATCTCTTCGGGCTCGGCGCCGCGGCCGAGCGGGATGGTGGCGACGAAGTCCGCAGTCAACGCCGAGACGTCGGCACCGGGCTCGCGTCCGAAGAACTGGGCGAGCATGGGCGTCTTGACCTGCCCCGGGCAGATGACGTTGACACGGATGCCGTCCTTGGCACCGTTGAGGGCGAGAGCACGACCGAACGGGACGAGCGCACCCTTGGTCATCGAGTAGATCGGGCTGAACGGAGAACCGATCAACGCCGACGTCGAGGAGGTCAACGTGACCGATCCCTTGCCGCCTGCCTTCTTCAGCAACTCGAACCCGAGCGTCGTGGAGTAGTACGCACTCTTGACGTTGACGTCGATGTTCTTCTGCCACGCATCGTCGCCCACCTCGAGACCGCCGGGTCCCGGCATACCTACTTGCGCGTGCAACGCGTGCAGGACGCCCTTCTCCTCCTCGATCCGGGCGAACAACGCGCGGAGATCGTCGTTGTTCGTCGCGTCGACGGTGACCGCTGCGGCACGTCCACCCTCTGATTCGATCTCGGCGGCGACTTTCGACGCGGACTCCTCGCTGAGGTCGGTGACGTAGACGAACGCGCCTTCGGAGGCGAGTCGGTGACTGATCGCACGGCCCATTCCCGAACCGCCGCCGATGACCGCTGCGATGCGGCCTTCGTAACGCTGCATTGTTGTACTCCTTCTCAAGTTACTCGTCTATTCAAGCGCGTTGATCGAACGACCGTCCCAGTAATTCGGAAACTATTCGGGTCCGCTGCATCGTCGGCGTACCGCCGGCGAGTGCCCACCCGTGCGCGTCGCGGTGCATGCGCTCGATGCCGAACTCCTCGGTGTAGCCGTTGCCGCCGTGCAGCTGCATCGCGAGATCGGTGACTTTCTTCGCCATCTCGTTGGCAGTGCACTTGGCGAGCGACACGTGCAGCGAGTTGGGCAACTCTTCACCGTCGGTCACCGACGCCGCAGCCCGCTGCAACAGCAGCCGCGCGGCCTCGACCTGAAGCGTCATGTCGGCGATGGTCATCTGGACGGCCTGGAACTCGATGAGCGGCTTGCCGAACTGCATCCGCTCCTGGACGTAGCGGATCGACTGATCGAGGGCAGCTTGTCCCAGCGCGAGACTCATCGTCGAATTGCCGAGGCGCTCGATGGAGAACGCCGTGAAGAGCGTTCGGAATCCACCCGGCCGCACGACGATGTTGGACGCGGGCACCACGACGTCGTCGAAGTAGATGTCTGCGGATGGGATGCCTCGAAAGCCCATGAGCTTCTCCCGAGCTCCGAAACTGACACCTTCGCGATTCGCCTCGACGAGAACCGCGCCGATGCCTTTCGCACCCGGCGCGTCGTTCAACCTCGAATAGACGAGGTAGACGTCGGCTTCGGAACCGTTGGAGATCCACCGCTTGTTTCCGCTGACGCGGACCGTGTCACCGTCTAGCGTTGCCTTGGTGGTCAAGTCCGTCGCTGCCGAGCCTGCGTCCGGTTCGGAAATCGCAACGGCCATCGTGATGTCGCCGGCAATGATTCCGGGCAGGAAGCGCTCGCGCTGCTCTTCCGTGCCGATGCGGGCGACAACCTGGGCAGGTCCCGTGTTGGCCTCGAAGATCTGGAAGGCGGCCGGCCGGCAGTGGTAGGCGAACTCCTCGATCACGTTCAGTGCCAGCTGAAGTGGCGCCCCTCCCCCTCCGAATCGCTCGGGGAGGGCAATGCCCAGCAACCCCAACGACCCGAGGAACCGACGCTCTTCGAGCGGAAATGCCGTTCGGTCCGCGTCCCACTGTGCCGCTTTGGGCGCATACCGCTCGCGGGCGATCTTGGCGGCCACTTCTCTGATGGCGCGTTCGTCGTCCGTAAGAGTGCTGGCAGACATGTCCACCCCTTTCATGCTCATGATTATACTAATCTGGTGTGACCCACGGTACAAGATTCACACCGTCGGGCACTAGGTTCATGCTAAACATAATCATCAATCTCTCGAAGAGTTTCCAGAAACCTGCTTCAGGAGGGTTTTCATGACTCGAGCAGTCATCGTCGATGCCGTTCGATCACCGATGGGCAAGGGAAAGTCGGGCGGGGGCCTGTCGCACCTGCATCCCGCAGATCTGCTGGGCCAGGTGCTGCGGCACCTGGTCGATCGATCCCAGCTCGACGCCGGACTCGTCGACGACGTCGTCATCGGCTGCGTCGGCGGCAACGGCGAGCAGGCAGGCACGCCCGGGCGTCAGGCAGTCCTGTCCGCAGGGTTCCCGGTGCACGTCCCGTCCGTGACTGTCGAGCGAAAGTGCGGGTCAGGCCAGCAGGCAGTCGATTTCGCCGTCCAGGGGGTGATCGCAGGCGCGTACGAGATCGCGATCGCAGGTGGTGTCGAGTCGATGAGTCGGGTGCCGATGGGAAGTGCCTACGGCGACGCGGACCCCTTCGGCGAAGGCGTCCGCAATCGTTTCCCGACGCTCGTTCCCCAGGGAATTTCGGCCGAGCTCGTCGCCCGAAAATGGGCTCTCTCGAGGTCGGAACTCGACGACTACTCGGCGCGCTCGCACGAGCGGGCGTCCGCTGTCGACTTCTCGGGTGAGATCGTGCCGGTCGGCGGACTCGACGCCGACGAGACCATCCGAACGGGTACGACGACCGAGAAGCTGAGCGGGCTCAAGGCAGTGTTCGGAACCGACGAACGACGTGCACAGTTCCCGGATCTCGAGTGGACGGTGACCGCGGGCAATGCGTCTCAGATCACCGACGGTGCGGCGGCGCTGCTGGTCATGAGCGAGGATCGTGCGAAGGAACTGGGCCTGCGTCCACGCGCGAGGATCGTCGCGTCGGCCGTCGTCGGCGATGACCCGCTGTTGATGTTGACCGGTCCGATTCCTGCCACCGAGAAGGTGCTGAAGAAAGCCGGACTCACCCTCGCCGACATCGATACGTTCGAGGTCAACGAGGCATTCGCCTCGGTGCCGCTGGCATGGGCGAAAGAACTCGGCGTGTCGGAGGACGTCCTCAATCCCGTCGGTGGCGCGATCGCGCTCGGTCATCCACTGGGTGCGTCCGGGGCGCGGATCATGACCACCATGATCAACCACCTCGAACGCACCGGCGGACGCTACGGACTGCAGACCATGTGCGAAGCGGGCGGCATGGCAAACGCCACCATCATCGAAATTCCGAGATAAGGAGCCAGAATTCATGGATCTCAGCAACTCGTCCGCCGTCGTCACGGGCGGCGCGTCCGGCCTCGGGCTCGCGACGGTCAAACGGCTCACGGCCGCCGGAGTGCACACCGTCATCGTCGACCTCCCACAGTCCGCGGGTAAGGACGTCGCGCAGGAACTCGGCGACCTCGTGCAATTCGGTCCCGCCGACGTGGCCGATCCCGACGCCGTGGACGCGGCCCTCGACCTCGCCGAGGCGCGGGCGCCACTGCGGTCCGTGATCCACTGCGCCGGACGCGGGGGTACGGTGCGCGTCGTCGAGAAGGACGGAAGCCCAGGCTCGCTGGAGCTGTATACCTCACTGATCCAGACCAACCTGATCGGAAGCTTCAACGTCCTGCGCCTCGGCGCTGCGCGCATGGTGCGCAACGAGCCGGTCGACGGCGAACGAGGCGTCGTGATCATGACGGCCTCCGTGGCCGCATGGGAAGGCCAGATCGGTCAGATCCCGTACGCGTCGGCCAAAGCAGGCGTCGTGGGCATGACGCTCGTCGCGGCCCGGGATCTCGCCCGAAAACTGGTACGCGTCAACAGCATTGCTCCCGGCATCTTCGACACCCCGATCCTGTCACGGTTCTCGCAGGACATTCGCGACGGTCTGGCCGCTCAGATTCCGCACCCGGCACGGCTCGGCGATGCAGACGAGTACGCGAAACTTGCGCTGCACATCGTGGACAACGCGATGATCAACGGTGAGGTCATCCGTCTCGACGGCGCGATCCGAATGGCACCGCGATGACCGTGAAGATCGAGCAGATCGACGGTGTTCAGGTCGTGACCATCGCGCGCCCGGAGGTGCGCAACGCGATCGACACCGCCACGGCGCGGAGCATCGCCGACGCGATGGACGAGCTCGACGAACGTGACGACCTCGTCGCAGGCGTCATCGCCGGAGAAGGTAAGAGCTTCTGCACCGGTATGGACCTGAAAGCCTTTCTCGCAGGGGAGAAACCGTCGATACCGGGACGCGGTTTCGCCGGTCTGGCCGAGACTCCTCCTGCCAAACCGCTCATCGCCGCAGTCGAAGGACACGCCGTAGCAGGCGGTTTCGAGATCGTGCTCGCCTGCGATCTCGTCGTGGCGTCGGAGACCGCGGTGTTCGGACTGCCCGAAGTCAAGCGCGGACTACTCGCCGGCGGCGGCGGATTGCTGAGGCTCCCACAGCGGGTTCCACGTGCTCTCGCCGTGGAATGGTGCCTCACAGGCGATTTCATCAGCGCCCAGCAAGCAACCGACGCCGGACTCGTCAACAGACTGACCCCTGCCGGTGAAGCGTTGTCCACCGCGCTGGAACTGGCCAGGAAGATCGCGAAGAACGGGCCGCTTGCAGTCCGCGCGACCAAGGAGATCATCACCAAGGCACGCGACTGGTCGAACGACGAGCAATTCGCCGAGATGTGGAAGATCTACGAGCCCGTCCGCTCGTCGGAGGATGCCCGCGAAGGTGCGACGGCATTCAAGGAGAAGCGGCCACCCGTATGGAAGGGCCGGTGATGTCGGTCGCCATCGTCACGGGCGCCGCGAGCGGCATCGGCCGTGCCGTCGCTCTCGAACTGGCACGCGGTGGTACCCGAGTGCTGGCGGTGGACATCGATCTGTCGGGCGCCGAGGAGACCGCATCGCTGGCGGCGGGCACGGTGGTGCCGCATCGGGCGGACGTGTCGAAGCCGGACGAGGTGGAAGGTTACGTCCGAGCGGCACTGAGCTCGCTGGGCACGCCGGACAAGTTCTTCAACAATGCCGGGATCGCCGGTGCCAATCGCACGATAGTCGACATGTCCGTCGACGAGTGGTCGTCCACGCTCGCGATCAACTTGAACAGTATGTTCTACGGCCTGAAGTACGTTCTGCCACACATGATCGACGCGGGACGCGGCCAGGTGGTCAACACCGGTTCGATCGCCAGCCTTCAGGGCGCACCGAAACGGGGAGATTACGTCGCGTCCAAGCACGCGACGCTCGGCCTCACGCGGACAGCGGCCGCAGAAGTGCGACAGTTCGGGATCGCGGTCAACTGCATCTGCCCAGGGTCGACCGACACCCCCATCATCGGGAAGTTTCGGGCGTTGCTCGCCCGCGACGGGCAACCGATCCCCGCACAGGGCGTCGGCGGCCGCGGCATGGCGAGCGCCGACGAAATCGCACGCACCGCAGCGTTCCTGCTTCGCGACGACGTCCCCTTCCTGACCGGAACCATGCTCTCGGTCGACGGGGGCGCGTCGGGCCAGTATTGAACGGTCGCCCGATTCGTCCATTTGTATTGCTACGCATCATTAATATGGATAAGGTAATCCGCATCACATCATTCGAGCGGAGACTCCACCTTGACAACTCCTGCCGGCGAACGCCTGTTCAAGATCGTCGAGATTCCTGCCGTCGTCGGACTGTTCGCGATGATGGTACACACCGTCGCAAACGCATTCTCGCGCACCGTCTTCGGCGAGCCGATCACGGGAACACTCGAACGCGTCCAGTACTGGTACATGCCTCTGGTGGTACTGCTGGGCTTCGTCATTGCAATGCACCGCGGTGAACACGTCTGGGCCGACATGTTCTTCACACGGTTCCCCCGAGCATCGAAGCGCTACGTCGCGGCGGGCGCGAGCATCGTCTGCGCAGCGGTGTGCATCCTCGCAGCCGTGTACTCGTTCGCGCACGCCCAGCACAACCGCGCCATCGAACTGACCGCGGGCCTGACCGATATCGCAGCATGGCCGCTGACCTACCTGGTCCCGATCACGTTCGCGATCTTCGGCACCCAGTACCTCGTACTGACGTCGAAACAGTTGCGCAACAAAGAGATCGACGACGCCGGATCGGCTGTGGCCGTCGAGCCCGAAGCCGCCACGACCGCCGAAACGGAGACAGCCCGATGACCGCCGTCGCGACCCGGGAACGCCCTCGTCCCCTTCCAGGACGTGTCCGCGCAGGCCGATTTCCCACAGGATCGGTCACGCTGACGGTATTCGTGCTTGCCGCAGCGGGGTCGTCGGTCGGGATGTTCCTCGGCGGCTCGAAGGAAACCATCGGCGTGCTGTCGATCGTTCTGCTGCTGAGCCTGATCTTCCTGCGCATGCACATCGGATTCGCGCTGCTGGTGTCCGCCCTTCTCGGAATGTGGGCGTTGCGCGATTTCGGCGTGGTGACGAGTACCGTGAGCAAGCTGCCGTACCACAACGTCGCGCAATGGACGTTGAGCGTCGTTCCGATGTTCGTCTTCATGGGACTGCTCCTCTGGCGTTCGGGTGTGACCGAGAAGCTGTACGACGTAGCTCGCACGTGGCTCGGATGGATGCCAGGCGGTCTGGCCGTCGGCACCAATCTCGCCGGCGCCGGATTGGCGTCGGTCAGTGGTTCGACCGTCGGAACCACATACGCCCTCGCGCGCATCGGAATTCCCGAGATGCTCCGAGCGGGATACGACAAACGACTGGCGATCGGGTCGGTGATGGCCGCAGGACTTCCGGGCCAGCTGATTCCGCCGTCGATCACACTGGTGGTCTTCGCGGGCATCGCCGAAGTTCCCGTCGGAGAGCAGTTGCTCGCCGGCGTCGGACCCGGTATCGCGGTGGCGATCCTGTTCAGCATCGCGCTGATGGCCGCCGCGGCGGTCGTGAAACCCAAGACGCCCGAAAGGGTCTCGACAGACGTGGCGTCGCCAGCTGCCAAATGGCGTGCGCTGGCGTCGGTGTGGCCGGTACCGGTGCTCGTACTCGTCGTCGTCGTCGGTATGTTCTCCGGCTTCTTCACCGCGACCGAAGCAGGCGCGGCTGCCGCGATGGTTGCGTTGTTCGTCGCGCTGTTCGCACGTCGGCACGATCGTCCGTGGTCGGCGGTGAGCGAAGCAGCAGTAAGTGCGGTTGCCAGCACGGGATCGATCTTTCTGATGCTCCTCGGCGCCACTGCCCTGTCGCGCATGCTTCCGCTTACCGGGCTGACCACCGGATTCACCGACTGGACAACGGGTCTCGGCCTCAGTGCGTGGCAGTTCCTGGGATTGATGACGGTGGTCTACCTCGTCATGGGCATGTTCCTGGATGCCCTCGCGATGATGCTGCTGACCGTTCCACTGCTGATTCCCACGCTCGCTTACCTCGACATCTCGTTGCTGTGGTTCGGAGTGTTCGTCGTCTTCATGGGCGAACTCGCGGTCATCACTCCACCCGTCGGAATCTTGTCGTACATAGTCCACGGTGTCGCCCAGGACCCGGAAGTCAACCTCGGCAACAAGATCAGCCTTCGCGACGTCTTCGCGAGCGTCGCCTGGGTCATGCCGATCGCGTTGATCTTCGTCGTCCTCATGGTTCTCTTCCCGCAGGTGGCGACCTTCCTTCCAAGCCAGATGGGTGGGTAAGAATACGGTGTTCGGCTACAGGAAGTCTCTCCCCTGCGCGGCTGCAGTCGCCGCGTCTCTCGTCGTCACATCGTGTGCGGCGATCTCCGCACCCGCAGGCGGTGGACCCGGAATCGAGTTCGGCGCAACCGCAGAGGAGTACCGTGACGCGTTCGACGAGATCGAGCCCATCCACCTCTACGCTCAAACTCCAGGCCCACAGGGGTCGTTCGTGAGCGACAAGATGGAGGTGTACTACGACGCGGTGACCGAGTGGTCCGGCGGCAAGGTCACATTCGAGATCTTCTATGCGAACGCCATCGCCGGGGCCACGGAGATCGACGACGCGCTCGGCGATGGCCGCACCGACATCGACGGGTTCGCCCCCGCAAACCAGCCGGCCGAATACCCCGCCGTCAACACGCTGATCAACGCGTCGTTCCTGGGCGACATGTCGCCTCTCGCCGGCATTCTGCAGTCGCACGCCTGGCTGCTCGAATCTGCTTATGCGACGGACGAAGTCGCACAGGAGTTCGAGGACAACGACATGCACCTGCTGATGCCGTCGTACAACGGCGGCGGGATGGCGCTGCTGTGCACCGACGAGGCGCGGACGCTCGATCAATTACGCGGACGGCAGATTGCTGCCGCCGGACGTACACAGGGTGCGCAGATCAGCGGACTCGGCGCGATCCCGGTGAGCGCCTCGTACTCCGAGCTGTACGAGAGTCTGCAACGCGGCGTCGTGGATTGCACGGCTACGTCGATACAGAATGCGGTCCTCGGTGGCTATCTCGACATCACCCCAGAGGTGATCATCGAGCCCGAAGCAGGATTCGCGCTCACCTTCGGGTCGGTCGCGTTGAATCAGAACCGCTGGGAACGCTTGCCACTACTCGTTCGGCAACTCTTGTTCGATCGGCTCGACGTATTCCTCGAGACCAACATCCGAACGGCATGGGAGGCGATGGTTCAGGGTGTGCACACCATCCAGGACGCCGGAGGGACGATCAGCGATTTCGCACCCGACGCGCGCGATCGACTTCGGACGGTGAACGCCGAGCAATTGGAGACACTGAAGAATTCGAGTGCACTCGAGGATGCGGCGTCGTCGTTGACCCAGTGGTCGGACACCGCGGACCGTTGGAGTGTCCTCGTCCGAGAGCTCGGATACGACGAGACGATGACCTACACCGAGTTCGCGGACTTCTACGACGACGACGCGGTCGATCTCGGACCGTATGTCGAGGCCGTGTTCGACGAGATCCTGCTTGCCCACCGGCCGACCGCGCCGCAGGACGACGCATGAGCGATCCGGTAGCGGTCACCGTCGGCGCGGAAGCGGTATCCATCTCTGCCATACGACGTTTCGTCGAAGCCCACGAGATGACCGATCCCCGGTACTCGGACCCGGTGAATCCGATTGCCCCCTGGGCGATGCTGTCGTCGTTCTCGATGCCGGCCTACTGGACGCCGGGTGACGCCACGCTGCCCGACGACGTCCTGCCGCCGCTGCCGTGGGATGCGTGCGGGATACCCGCGGCACAGTCGATGACCAATCGGATGGAGTTCGACTACTTCGAGCCACTGCGGCCGGGCGACGTCGTGACCACCGAATACCGCGTCACCGGCGTGACTCCCAAGCGGACGAGCGTCGGCGACGGTTCGTTCGTCGACTTCGAGCTCACGTTCCTCCGGCAGGACGGCGTCGTCGTCGCGATCGAACGATGCAGTGTGTACCGGTACTTTCCCTTCGAGGACCGACGATGACAGTGCAGTTGCCCGAAGTGCGGCTTCCTTTGACGTTCCAACGACTGATCATGTCGGCCGGGGCGAGCCGCGACTTCGCGCCCGCCCACATCGACCCCGACGCGGCCCGGGCCGGCGGCGCACCCGGGGCGTACGCAGACGTCATGTTCGTGCTCGCCATGTTCGAGCGATGCGTCGGCGAGTGGGCCGGTGGACGTGGAACGCTGCAGAGCCTCAATCGGATTGCGCTCCAGGGATTCGTACTCGCCGGCGAGGACGTCGTTGTTCGAGGAGTCGTGACGCAGGAATGCGACACGTCGACGACGGTCGACCTCGTCCTCGTTCAAGCAGCCGATCGACGCGCTGCGTCGGCAACAGCCGTGGTGCGCTGGGAAGGTGCATGATGCTCCGAGCCAACAGCCGCATCGAGACGATGAGCGAGCAGGACGCACGGAGCTTCGTCGACGCGGCAATCGTACGCGCCGTACGTCTGGCCGCGGCCGAGTCACCGTTCCACCGGTGGTTCTACGCTGAGCACGGCGTCGACGTCGAATCCGTCACGGACGCAGTCACGTTCACGACATCGGTACCGGTGGTGCGCAAACTCGACTACCTCCGATTCCAGGAACGCTTTCCCGACGCCTGGCGGGCCGACGCACGACAGATCCACTCGACCAGCGGAACGAGCGGGGTGGGCAAGGAGCTGCACCGTCGAACGTCGCACGACCTGGCTTCGCTCGGAACAGGTGGTGCCTACCAGTACTTCTGGGCCGGGTTGCGACCGGGTGAGCCGATTCTGTTCACGATTCCCTACTCGCAGACGATGGCAGGCCCCTACTTTCAAGCCACAGCGACTGCGGCAGGCATGGTGCCGATCAACGGGTTCACCGGCTCGACCGTCGAACGGATCGAGATGCTGACGAGATTCGGCTGCACCGGGATGTCCATCACGCCGTCGTACCTGCATCGCATGACCGCCGAGGCCAAGCGAATCGGGTTCGATCCCCGGCACGACGGGTGTGCGCTGCGCGCGATTCTCTTGTCCGGTGAGCCATACGGAGTCGAGTGGGCCATCGAGATGCAGCAGTTCTGGAACGCCACAGTCCACGAGGGATGGGGGGCGACCCAGACCCTCGGCGTGGTCATGGCCACGAGGTCCGGCGCTGTCTCCGGGCACGGACGCGGTGTCCTGCACGGGATCGGACACCGCTGCTTCATCGAGGTTCTCGGCGACGACGGGGCACCGGTTCCGCCGGGAGAACGCGGCGAGATCGTCGTGACGACGCTGCGCACCCGGGGCACTCCCAGTATCCGGTTCGGAATGGGTGACAGCATCAAGCTCCTGCGCGACGGCTTCTTTCCCGAGTTCGAGGCCGGTTCCATCGGTCGCACGGACGACATGATCAAGGTCAAGGGCATGAACATCTGGCCGAGCGCGGTCGATGCCGTCGTGTTGCGCGATCCCGTCCTCGACTACCGAGCCACCGTCCACACCACCGAACAAGGCAGCGAGACAGTCGATCTCGAACTCGAAGTAAGCGGAGACAGGCATCCGGCGTTGTGCGATCGAATCGCAGACGCTGTGAAGCGGGACATCGGTATCTCGATGACGGTGTCGGTGCTGCCGCCAGGGACGCTGGGAGAGCAGCACTTCAAGTCACGGCGATGGACGGACCGGAGGGCAGTGCGATGAGCGAACTGACAGACGAACTGGAGAAGGCACGTAGACATCTCGATGCCGTAGCGTCTCGCGTGGCTGAACTCCCCGAGTCGCCGATACTGGTCCAGTTCTGCGAACGAATAGATGCCCTCGTGGACGAACTGGCCTGGGAACTCGGCACACAGAGCTGATCGATCGCGTGGCCCGTCGAGAAACTGTCCGGCCCGAGTGCCCACCAACGCACTCGGGCCGGATCGTCTTCGGGTCGTCAGACCCCGAGTGCCGCTTCACCGAGGAACGCGAGGACCACCGAGGAATGTGTCCGTGCCTCTTCCGCGCTCCCGGAGTACACGGACTCGCCGCGGTTGACCACGACGACGTCGTCGGCGACGCGGAGCCCGGCTTCAGCGTTCTGCTCGACCATCAACACACCGAGCCCACGGTCGGCTATCTCGCGCACGCTCGACATGACGGTGTCGACGACGGCCGGAGCAAGTCCCATCGATGGTTCGTCCATCATGATGTATTTCGGGTCGGACATCAGTCCACGCCCGAATGCCAGCATCTGCTGTTCACCGCCGCTCAACAGGCCGGCAGGACCGTCCTTGCGCGTCCGCAGGATCGGAAACAGCTCGTACGCCAGCTCTGTGTTCTGTTCGCGTTTCGCGCGGGACGACGTGTAGCCCCCGATCCGGAGGTTCTCCGCGACGGTCAGGGATGCGAACACCTGTCTGCCTTCCGGAACCAACGAGATGCCCTGCCGGACCACCTTGTGTGCCTTCAGACCGACGAGTGATCGTCCATCGAGCTCGATGGTTCCGTGGACGGGCTCGACGAGACCCGCCACGGTCCGCAGCGTGGTGCTCTTGCCCGCACCGTTTGCGCCGAGCACCAACGTGATTCGACCTGGCCGAACAGTCAGGCCGATGTTCGTGACTGCACGGACCTTCCCATATCTGACATGCAGATCACTGACTTCGAGCATCCTGCGCTCCTCGCTTTCCGAGATAGGCTTCTTGCACGCTGGGTTCACGGACGACCGCTTGTGGTCTGCCCTGCGCGATCAGGACACCGAAGTTCATCGCGATCAACGTGTCACAGGTCTCCACCATCATCTGCACGTCGTGCTCGACGAGTAGTTGCGTCAGGCCCTCCTCACGCAGTTTCTTCAACAACGACGAAACTTCCTGGCGTTCCGTCTTGTTCATTCCTGCCGTCGGCTCGTCGAGTAGTAACAGTCTCGGGGACATGGAGATCGCACGGGCGATCTCGACGCGCCGTTGCAATCCGTAGGACAGTTCGCCGGGCCGAATGTCTTCCATTCCCGTCAGACCGGTGCGTTCCAGTGCATCCTCGACGGCGTCGCCAGACCGCTTCAGCAGGCCTTTGCGGTCGAGCAACAGACTCCGCAGACCACCGGTCTCCGCCCCGAGATCGGCTCCGAGCGCGATGTTCTCGCGAACGGTCAAGTCCGGCAACAGCCGAACGGTTTGGAACGTACGAGCTATTCCGAGTTTTGCGACCTTCTGCGGCGGTACCGTCGCGAACGACGAACCCTCGAAGGTCAACCCTCCGCGGGTCAACGGGGTCAGACGGGTGATGGCAGCCAGCAGGGTGCTCTTCCCGGACCCGTTGGGTCCGAGTATCCCGAAGATCTTGCCGCGCGTGATATCGAACGAAATGCCGTCGACTGCCTTGATTCCGCCGTAATGGACTGCGACATCGGAGATTCGAAGAACGACGTCGGTTTCTCCGGCGTCGACGGCGCTCGCGCGTGATGCGGCGTCGGTGCTCATGACGTGCCTCCTGCTTTCGCGAGATCCAATTCCGGGGTCGGGTCGTCCGGCGGTGCCGTCGGAACTGCATGCCGCTTCGCCTTGGATTTGCGGATCAGGTCGAGCACCGTTCCATAGATTCCGCCCGGGACGTAGACGGCCGCGATCGCGACGATGATGCCGTAGACGATCGCCTGGTACTGCCCCACGATTTCCAGGTAGTACGGCAACCAGGTGAAGATGATCGCGCCGAGAACGATACCGAGCCACGAACGCCCACCACCCACGATGATGATCGTCAAACCGAGTACTACCAGGGGGAACCCGATGCTTTCCGGGGCTACGGTCGTGCGAAGTAGAACGTTGATCGCGCCGCCGAGCGCGCCGATGAAGCCACTGATGACGAACGACGCGATGCGATATCGGGACACGTTCACACCCATCGACGACGCAAGCTCCGGATCTTCCCGGACTGCATCTATCCGTCGTCCCATGCGCCCGCGTTCGGTCAGCGCCAGCAGTACGACCACCAGAACCGTGATCGCCACGATGTGCCAGATCGTCAACTGTGGGAACGCGAGTGCACCGAACAGACCGACCGAAGCGCCGGTCAACGATCCTCCGTTGTGTGCCACGACAGTGATGATGAGGTCGAACGACACCGTCGCCATTGCCAGATACAAGCCGTTCAACCGCTGTACCAGCAGTGCGAGCAGAAAGCCGATCGCCCCGCAGACGAGCATGATGGCCGCGATGGCCGCGAACGACGAGAAACCGTATCGGATGACGAAGATCGCCGCACCGTACGAGCCGATGCCGTAGAAACCTGCACCGGCGAACGAGAACACCCCCATACGCAGTTGGACCTGAATGCTCAGGGCCAGCAACAGAACGGTGAACGTGCTCTGAAAAAGGACGATGTGGGAGAAATAGAAATCGCTCATACCCGTCGAACCTCCTTGCGGCCGAACAGTCCCTGAGGCCGAAGGAGCAAGACCAGGAAGATCATGCCGAAGCACACCGCGTCGACCCACCCACCTCCGGTGAAGCGGAGGACGAGCGTCTCGGAAAGCGCAAGGATGTAGGCCCCGGCCGCAACACCGGCGGTGCTTCCGACGCCACCGAGAATGATCACGGCAAACGCCTTGATCAGCAGCGTCTCACCGCTCTCCGGTGTGATGGCACCCAGGTTGTACGTCAGCAGCGCGCCCGCGAGACCGGCCAGTCCGCCGGCGAACGCCATGGTGGACAGCGACAATGTTCTGCGATCGACACCCATCAGCGCGGCAGTCTCGGAATCGACGCCGATCGCGCGCAGAGCGAGACCCGACATGGACTTGCGCAGCCACACTGCCATACCGACAGTCAGCACCACCGCCGACAACACGATGATCAGTCCGGTGTTGGAGATTCGCAGGCCGAGGAACGAGAACACCTGTACGGCATAGGAACTGTTGGAGAAGCCGAACGGCTCGGATTTGGTGACGTACTGCGCGATCGCGAGTGGGATTGCGGCAACGCCGATTCCGCCGATCAGGATCTGCAGTTCGGCTATTCGGTGCGTCTTCGCGCGTTTCAGAATCGGCTGGAAGGCAAGCACCTCTATCGCCGTCGACAACAAGGCGCCGACGGCCACCGAGATCGCGATCACCCCGATCATCGGTAACTGCTGATCCTTGACCACCAGGTATCCGACGAACCCCGCGAACATGAAGATAGCGCCGTGGGCGAAGTTCAGGATTCCGACGGTTCCCCAGACCAGACTCATTCCCAGACAGAACAGTACGTAGATGGATCCCAGAATTGCAGCGTCGACGAGTGTCTGCCCCATATCGTCAGATCACCTCGTTCCGCGCTCGTCGGACGTTGGTCATTCCGCCAGCAACCCCTCTGCGCTTCCATCCCACTCGACGACGACGCCCTCGACGCGTTGGTCGTTGCCCTCGAACGTCACGGGCCCGACGGCACCGTCGAAACCTGCTGCCGCAACGGCATTCAGACCGTTCTTGATGTCCTCACGTGAGGCGCCACCGGATTCCTTGATGGCGCGCGCGATCATCCAGGTTGCGTCGTAGCCCTCGGCCGCGTAGTTGAGTGGGTTCTTTCCGTACCTCGTGGTGTACGCCTCGACGAATGCCACGGACGACGGCGCGGTCTGGAGATAGTTGAAGTCCGTTGCCCAGAACATACCTGCGCCTGCCGGGCCTGCGGGGGCGAGATTGCCCGCGCCGGCTGCCGGATTGCCGACGGCCGGGCCGTCGAACCCAGCTTGGCGCAATTGCGACATCGCGGTCGAATTCTGAGCGCCGACGAGGAGGAACACCACCGCGTCCGGCTTCTCGCCGACGATCTTGGTGATCGTGGCCGCGAAGTCCTGCGTCGTCGACTGAACGCTGGTACTGGACAGAATCTCGAGGTCCTCGCTCTCCTGCATTGCAGGTAGCTGATTCTCCGCGATTTCGGCAAGCGTCGGCTGGCCGGCGTTGTAGAGCACGCTGATTCGCTTGGCACCGAGGGACTTCAAGTGATCGATCGCCTTGGGAAAGTACGTCTCCTGCGGCGCGGTCGAGCGGAAGGTGTAGTCGCCGATGACCACGCCCGCGCTGCCGGATTGCGTGAACACGACGGGAGTTCTCGACGATTCGGCTATCGGTGCCACGGCAACGGACTGTGCACCGGACACCGTACCGAGAATGGCCGCGACGTCGGGGTTCGCGATCCCCTCGGTCACCTGACTCGCTGCGGTTTGGGCATCACCCGCCGTATCGCGGCTGTCGAGCTTCAGGGTGGAGTCACCGAGAAACCGCTGCTGGTTGATCTCTTCGACCGCCAGCTCGATTCCCTCGAGTTGGGATCCACCGACGTAGGCGAGCGTGCCCGTCTTGTCCGTCGTCGACAGCAGGGTGATCTCGCTCGGCATCTCGCCCGATGCGGTCGAACCAGATGGTCCCGACCCGCCGCAGGCAGTCACCGTCATCATCGCTGCGGCAACCCCGAGCAGGGCGAGCCTGCCTGGACCGGTGGCGTATTTCATCGCTCCTCCTATTTCATGGCAATGATGCGCATGAACTCGTGATCGGAGTCACACTAAGGCGTCTCGCGGGAGTTGTCCAGATCACACCTGAGATGAAATCCCTGCACAGAGGAGTGCGAACGAAAACGTTGCGGCGAATGATTATAACGGTTTAGAGTGAGCTCCATCACCTGAACGGTATCCGTCTGTAATCAGAGCACCCCGAAGGAGTCGATTCCATTGGCACTCGACGACGCCACCGCCGCGTTCCTCGCACAAGCCGCCGAGGGAGGCGGGAAAGCGCTGCACGAGATGACTCCAAGTGAGGTGCGGGCGATGAACGACACGTTCGTCGATCTCTACGGCGCCGGACCCGACATGCACAGCGTCGAGAACCTGACGGTCACTGCGGCCGACGGTCACGCGATCCCGACCCGAGTACTGACACCGAACGAGTCACCCCGTGGGTTCTTCGTCTATTTTCATGGTGGGGGCTGGGTCGTCGGCAACCCCGATCAGTTCGACACCCTCGCGAGGCGAATCGCCGCCGAGACCGGCTGCACCGTGATCTTGCCCGACTACCGTCTCGCCCCCGAGAACCTCTACCCCACGGCAGCCGATGACGCTTGGGATGTTCTGCAGTGGGCGGCATCTCGGCGTGATTCACTCGACTCTGCGCTACCCCTCGTCGTCGGCGGCGACAGCTCGGGTGGCAACCTTGCTGCGGTCGTGTCGCAACGTGCGGTACGTGACAACGGACCTGCCGTTGCGCTTCAAGTGCTGGTCTACCCGGTGACCGACCACGATTTCGACAACGACTCCTACGTTGACCCCGCCAACCAACTCATGCTCGACCGAGCTTCGATGATCTGGTTCTGGGACCTCTATGCACCTGACCGGAGTGTCCGAGACAACTGGAATGTCTCGCCGTTGCGCGCCGACCGCCTCACCGACGTCGCGCCGGCGGTGGTTCTACTCGCCGAACACGACGTACTACGCGACGAAGGCCAGCGCTACGCCGACAAGCTGACCGCCGCAGGGGTGTCCGTCGACGTGAAGGTGTTCGAGGGCCAGATGCACGGCTTCTTCCAGTTCGTGAACATCCTCCCCGGTGCGGATCTCGGAATCACGCACGTCGGCACCAGCGTTCGCGCTCACCTCGATTCACTCGTCGCGTAAACAGGAGTTTCAAATGAGCACACCAGATTACGATTCGATCGTCATCGGCGCGGGCTTCTCCGGCGTCTACATGACACACAAACTCCGGGAGCTCGGCCTCACGGTACACGGCTTCGAAGCTGCGGAAACCGTTGGTGGGACATGGTTCTGGAATGTCTACCCCGGCGCGAGATGCGACGTCATCAGCATGGAGTACGCGTTCACCTTCTCGCAGGAGATCATCGACGAATGGGCGTGGACCGAACGCTACCCAGCGCAACCGGAGATTCTCCGCTACATCGATTTCGTCGCCGACAAACTGGACGTGAAGAAGTACTTCGAGTTCGGCGTCCGTGTCGAATCGGCAGTGTGGGACGACGATTTCGCGCACTGGACAGTAGGAACCGACAAGGGAGAATTCGTCACCGCGAAGTACCTGATCACCGCGGCCGGGTGCTTGTCGACGTCGTCGACACCCGATTTCGCCGGACTCGACGCGTTCGAGGGCGAAACGATCCACACCAGCGCGTGGCCTCGCGACGGCGTCGACTTCACCGGGAAACGAGTGGGCGTGATCGGCACGGGTTCGTCCGGCGTGCAGGTGATCCCGAAGATCGCCGAGCAGGCCGAGCACCTGACGGTGTTCCAGCGAACCCCGGCGTTCAGTCTCGACTGCGGTAATCGCCTGCTGACCGAGGACGAGAAGGAATCCTTCAAAGCGCAGATCGAGAACTACAAGGTCGAATCGAAGGCGTCGGGTGGCGGCCAACCGGTCGACACGTTGGAGGTGAACACGTTCGATCACTCCGACGAAGAGCGACTCGCGGTTTTCGAGGAGCGGTGGAACCGCCACCGCGCAATCGATCTCATCGCAGCGTATCCCGACCTGCTCAGCGATCGCGAAGCCAACGAGACCATCTCCGAGTTCTTCCGCAGCAAAATTCGATCCGTCGTCGAGGACCCTGACCTCGCCGAACAGCTGTCCCCACGCGAACACCCGCTCGGTGCCAAGCGAATCACACTGGATACGAACTACTTTCAGAGCTACAACCGAGACAACGTCTCTCTGGTCAGTGTGCGGAATGCACCGATCGAGGGTCTGACACCCGCGGGGCTGAAAACAGCGGACGCCGAATACCCGTTGGACGTGATCGTGTTCGCCACCGGATTCGACGCGATCACCGGGCCTCTACTGAAGATCGACATCCGTGGGCGAAACGGAAAAACGCTGCAGGACAAATGGTCGGACGGTCCCACCACCTATCTGGGGATCGCGGTCGACGAGTTCCCCAACCTGTTCACGCTGACCGGGCCCGGCAGCCCCAACGTGTTGACCAATGTCGTCTGCGCCATCGAGCAGCACGTGGAGTGGACCGCCGACACCATCGCGCATCTGGAGTCGATCGGTGCGCGGACCGTCGAGGCCGACGAGACCGCCGCCAAGGAATGGACCACCGGGGCGATCGAACTCGCGGATCAAACCCTGTATCCCGAGGGAAACTCCTGGTACACCGGCGCCAACATTCCAGGCAAACCCCGCGTCATCATGTCCTACGTCGGCGGGTTGAACGTGTACCGCGAGATCTGCGATTCCGTGGCAGCCAAGAACTACGAAGGCTTCACGATCACTCACTAGGAGGAGTTCAGTTGTTCCGCATCAGTATTGCCTACAACCATCCCGAGGACCCCGACGCGTTCCTCGCCCACTACCGCAGCGTGCACGCGCCGCTGACGGCCGCGATGCCCGGCATCCTGTCGTTCGAATGGGGCGTGTCCGAAACCCTCGACGGCTCGAAGCCCGCACACTTCGTCGTCGGAAATCTGAACTTCCCGTCGAAGGACGCCGCCGTCGCTGCTCTGGCATCGCCGGAGGGCAAAGCCGGCGCCGACGACATGCCCAATTTCGCCGGTGCGGGGTTCGTGATGGACATGCACGAAATCTGTTGAGCAACTGCCTCGTGCGCGCGAATGTACAGCCCGCTGTACATTCGCGCGCACGGGGCGAAAGTGCTTATAACGCTTCGGTAACCAAACCAACAGCCCTGGTTCAACAAGACTTTCTGGTCGGTTACGGTCCTTGAGAGCACTAAATCGTGTGACTCAGTAACGATTTCTCTGCGTCGGGGGCGGGGAAGAGGCGGCCTCGCGCCGCCGCCGACCGGAGGGCCAAGATTTATGTCGCAGAAGTCGATTGCTCGATTCCGACGAGCACGCCTTGCCGCCGCAGGTGCAGCCATGGTGTTGTCGTTCGCAGCCGTAGGACCGGGTGTCGCCGCAGCTCAGGAAGATCCCGCCACACCGGAAAGCACCGTCGAGCAGCCCACCGAGGAGTCACCGGCGCCCGAGCAGGAACAGGCGCCGAACACCGACACGGTTCCTTCCGACGTCGAGAGCTCGATCCAGCCACCGCCTGCACAGGTTCCCGCGGCGGGAACCGGCGACGCGGCAGCCGCTGCGGTACCGGCACCGCCCGATGCGCCGTCCACGACCCGTCCACTTCCTCAGGTCACCGGTGGTGTCGTGTTCAACGCCGACGGGACGGCGACGGTGGACGTCAGCATCGTTCCGCAACTGTCCGACGCCGAGCGGAAGGCGCTGGCGGACGCCGAAGCGAAGAGCAGAGCTGCCGCCGAGGCATCCACGGCAGCGCAGGCCCGACTGGACGCGGCCGTGGCGGCCGATGCCGCGGCGAGCACCGCCCTGACCAAGGCGGAAGTCGCCGCCGCAGACGCTGCGGCGAAGGCCACGCAGGCAGAAGCCGCGGCAGCAGCTGCAGAAGTGGACATGATGGCCGCCACGGCAGCGGTGAACCAGGCGAAGGCCGACGCCGCGGCTTTGCAGACCGCGGCCGATACTGCTGCGCAGGCCAAGACCGACGCCGAGGCCGAGGCGGCAGCTGCTGTCGCCGAGGCAGAACGCCTCGAGGCAGCAGCCGCCGGCGCGGGCGATCCGGGAGCGGTCGAAGCCGCTGCCACGGCCCGCGCTGATGCCGACGCCAAAGCAGCACTGGCAGCGACTGCCTCAGCGGACGCCGAGGCGTCGGCTCAGGCACTGCAGGATTCACTCGTCGCCGTGCAGGACGCGTTCAAGACCCTGAACATCACCAAGGTCAGCGCGGCAGTGCGTGCGGCTGCGGCACGGGCCGCCGAATCGCTGTCGGCAGCAACGGCGGCTCGAACAGCACTGGAAGCGTCGGCTGCTGCGGAGGCAACAGCCGGGGAACTCGAAGCCGCAGCGACGGCGTCGAACGAGGCCGTGGCCGCGGCGAACCAAGCGGCAACCGATGCACGGGCGACAGCGACCGAAGCGCAGGCGAAGGCCGACGCGGCAGCCGCTGCAGCCGCCAAGGCAGAGGCCGATCTGGCGGCCGGGCCGTCGGACGCCGATATCTCAGCCCTGGAAACAGCAGCCGCCGACGCGCAGAAAGCTCTCGACGACGCCGACGCCGCGTTGGCGACGGCAGAATCCGCAGCCGCTGACGCCGACGCAGCGCTCACGGCAGCTCAGGCCGACGCCGACGCGAAGACCGCCGATCTGAAGGCTGCACAGACGGCTGCCGCCGACGCCAAGGCAGCATCGGATGCCGCGACGAAAGCCGAAGCGGATCTGAAAGCGAAGGCCGCCGAACTCGCAGCGAGCGGACCGAAGTTCAGCTGGACGATCAATCTCGGTGACACCGTGAAGGAAGACGTGCCGGTCACCCAGATCGACGACACGACGGTCGTCGTGGACGAGACCGGTGTGGAGCTGATCGGCGTGTCGAACGACGACGGTTCGTTCACGGTGGCGGACTACTTCACCACCGACGACAACGGCGTCACCGTGGTCGCCGGCGAGCTGCCCGCCGTCTCGCTCGCGCTGGGCGATTCCGGTTCGACGGCCTCGGAGGGCTCGGACAGCTCGTCCGCGACGCCTGTGATCCTGGCCGGCGTAGGTGTCGTCGCCGTCGCGGCCGTGGGTGGCGCAGTCTACCTACGGCGACGCAATTCGACCGATGCATCTGCGTAGATCCGCAGTTGCAGCATCCGTCGCACTCGCCCTGTTCGGTTGCACGGCACAGGAACCGGGTCCGGCAGCACCCGATCGTTCGGCGGTGGAGTCGCAGATCTCTGCGGCTCCATCGGCGGCGGTCGGTGCAGGTCAACCGAATTGGATCGAGTTGCGGTCAGCCGACGGCCGGACTTTCATGAGCAGCACGGTCAATCCCGACGGCGTCTATCGTGACGCCTCACAGGTGCTGAACCCACCGGACGAACGTCCGGCGTGGTGGGCCGAGAGCGGTCTACCCGGAACCGACACCCAGCAGACGGTCGTCGTTGTCGGACACAACTATTCGACGCGGGATGCGCCGTTCCGATCGCTGAGCGTAACCGCACCCGGCGACCTCGTCGTGATGAGTACAGCCGCCGGTGTTCTGAACTACCGGGTCGAGACGACGGGGCCGCTGCCCAAAGGTTCCCTGTTGAGCGAGAACGAACTTCGCGCTCAGGTACCCGGCCGCTTGATTCTGGCCAATTGCGATGTCCGCGACGGGGAGCCGACGAACGACAACTTCTTCGTCGTTGCGCAGCTGGTTCCCTAGCGGAGGCGCTACAAGCCCAGGTCCCCCAGCCCGAGAAGCGAGCGGTATTCGAGCCCCTCGGCGGCGATGACGTCGTCGGCCCCGGTTGCACGGTCGACGACGGTCGCGACTCCGACGACGATTGCCCCGACGTCACGCAGCGCCTTGACGGCGGTCAGCGGCGAGTTACCCGTGGTCGTGGTGTCCTCGACGACCAGAACACGCTTTCCGACGACGTCCGGCCCCTCGATCTGTCGCTGCATCCCGTGCGCCTTCGCGGCCTTGCGAACGACGAACGCGTCGATGGGACGGCCCTGCGCATGCATGATCGACAGCGCGACCGGGTCGGCTCCCATCGTCAACCCGCCGACGGCGTCGAAGTCCCAGTCGGCAACCAACTCACGCATCAGCGATCCGATCAGCTCGCTCGCGCGGTGGTGCAGCGTCGCACGACGAAGGTCGACGTAGTAATCGGCTTCCTTGCCCGACGACAACGTCACCTTGCCGTGTACGACGGCGAGTTCACGAACGAGCTCGGCCAGTTCGGCGCGGTCGGCACTGTCGGACATGAGAGATCCCTTCGATCGAATTCCTGCCCGATGAATCTACCGACCTAGGCTGCGACGCTCGTAGGCTGGTCGTCGCCGGCGAGATCGACGTGCTCGACGAACGGCTCCGGCGCGTCGACCTTCAGCGCCTTCGCGACGAACTTCGACGGGAACGACGTCCGCAGCAGCGAGAGCCGGTACGCGTTGTCGTTGTAGACACGGACCGCGCCCGCGATGCGCTTCTCGGTGGTCTCCAGATCACCGGCCGGCCCCTGGAACGCCCAGTTGGACTTGAGTTTCGGATGCCGATCCGACTCGGCGAGCACGGTGTGCACCGCCGCGGACAACGCGTTCTCGGCGGCGGCCTGCGACGTCAGTCCGAGCCCACGCTCACGCACTGCCTTCGACCACGACCGCGCCCCGACGAGTTGGCGGACGGCGTCCTGATCCATGCCCGACGACTCGATCGCCGCGATGAGCGGTTCCAGCTGCGTGTACCTGCGGTCGAGTTCGACCGTGACCAGTTGTCGACTTGCCGCGGTGTGCGAGCGGAAGCGCCGGATCCGTCGCTCGACGCTCACCGTGTAGGCAAGAACCAGGACTACGACAATCGCCACGATCACGAAAACAGTCACGAGGTACGAATTTAACGGGGTTCTCCGCGACACGCCCGCAGGCACGCCAGAACCGTTTGGCTATGTTCGCCCGCGACCGCGTCCGACGACGTTGGTCAGCTTGCGCACGACGCTCTTCGGCACCTTCGTGCCGATCGCGGTCAGCACCTTGTACTGGGCACCCGGCACGCTGATGACCTTGCCCTTGTCGAGGTCGTTCATCGACGTCTGCACGACCTGATCGACGTTCAGCCACATGAACTTCGGAATGGTCGACATCTCGATGCCTGCCCGCTGATGGAATTCGGTCTTGATGAATCCCGGGCACAGCGCCTGCACCTGCACACCGGTTCCCGCGAGACCACCGGACAACCCCTCGGAGAACGAGATGACGTACGCCTTCGACGCCGAGTAGGTCGATCCACGCCCGGACAGCAGACCTGCCACACTCGCGACGTTGACGACGGTTCCCTTCGCCCCCGCGACCATCGACGGAAGTGCGGCGCGCGTCAGCTGCATGACCGCGGTGACGTTGACGTCGAGCTGCGCCTGCAACAACTCGGGCGACGCGGTCCAGAACTCGCCCGACGTACCGAAACCTGCGTTGTTGACGAGGAATTCGACGCCGCGTTCGAGCCGTTCGATCACCTGATCCCGACCCTGCTGAGACGCGAGATCCGCCGCGAGGATTTCCGAGTCGGTGCCGAATCCGAGGCGCAGCTCGTCGGCGAGCGAACGCAACTTCAGTTCGTTCCGCGCCACGAGCACCAGGTCGTAGCCGCGGGCGGCGAGGTGCCGGGCGTACCCGGCCCCGAGACCCGACGTCGGGCCGGTGACGAGCGCAACAGGGCGAAGCTTCCGAGAGATCTCCGGTTCGATCGGATCAGCGGTCATGCGAGAAGGTTATAGCGTTCTCAGGAGTCCGTGGGACGACCTTCGGACGAGTCCGCCGCACGACGGCCGGCCGCACGATTGATCGGCGTCGGCCGCGCCCCCGACGGTTCCGGGCGCCTGGGCTCCTGCACGCGGGGAGCAGGTGCCGGACGCTGCTGCGGTGCCGGTGCCGGTCGCTGCTGAGGTGTCGGCGTCGGACGCTGCTGAGGTGTCGGCGCCGGACGCTGCTGCGCCGCACGTGGCGTGGGGCTTGCTCGGCGGGACACCGGTGGTAGAACGTGCAGCATGCCGGACAGGCGTGCGACGGAGTCGATCGCGGCATCCCACTCACGGCCGCTGCTGCCGAGCGGCATCGATCCGAGGGTCCAGTCGTTCTCGCTCCACAGCAGGTTCAGGTGCGGCGGCACCGATTCCGTGAAGGCCGCCATCCGCTGATCGCAGACGCGTCGCGCGATCTCCACGTCGGTGGCGAACACGACGCGCGGCCCGATCGAGCCGAGCAGTTCGAGGTCCTGGTCCTTCGGCGGCGGCGTCGACTTCAGTCGTAGATCGATGTCGACGTCGGACCCCACGGGCCGCTGAACCGCGACGATGGTCGTCTCTTCCTCGACGTCGAACAGAACGAAGTTCTCACCGCGGCGCACACCCCGAACGACGTCGAGCGCAACGTCGTGTTCCGGCTTGGCGAGTGCGGCTCGACGGAAGCGCCGCACGAGGTCGTCGCTGTCGGCCTCGTAGGTGTAACCCTGCGCCTTCGCCCACATCTGGCGAACGCGTCCGAGCTGGTCGCGGCGCGACCTGTCGATGTAGAGAAGTGCGACAGCACCCACGAGTGCGATCGCTGCAAGTCCGAACCACATAGCCGTCATCGCCCGTCAGCCTAACGCTTCCACGATGTCGCCCATCTGCCGACTTACGGCGTTTCGACGATGATGTCGGCCGTGATGGCACCGTCGGCGGCCGGACTGCCGTTGACGACGACACGCGACCCGACCTTCAGAGCCGACAGGTCGAATCCGGACAGCGACAACACCTGGGTCGCGGGCGTCGTCAACACCGTCACCGGGGCACCGTCGATCCCCTGCAAGGTCAAGTTCGACCCGTCGATCGCCGTGACGGTACCGATCGCAGCGCCCGAGCTACCGAGGATCTCGGGGATACCACCGGGCACCAGACCACCGGGGGTGGACGGCGGCGCCGAGGGCTGCAGGCTGGGAGTCGGGAGAGGCGCGAGCGTCGTCGGCAGCGGGCGCACGGTCGTCGGTGCGGATGCGGTGTTCGAACTCGACGGCTGATTGGTCACGAAGAAGACACCCGCCAGCACGACGACGACCAACGCGGCCAGTCCCAACAGCGCGAACAGCACCTTCCGCGACGAATTTCCACCCGTCGGCGGTTCACCGGTCTGCTGCGGCTGGTACTGCGGCTGCTGGAGTTGCGGCTGCGGCTGCTGGAAGTTCTGGGGCGGTCCGTACGACTGGGTGTACTGATGGCCGGGCCCGTACTGCTGGTTCGGATCGTAGGGCGGCAGCGCCTGCGTCGGATTCGGCTGCTGCTCGGCATACTGCGGATAGCCGTACTGCTGCGTCGGCTGATCCGGGTACGGCTGCGAATCCGGGTACTGCTGGTAGCCCTGGTACTGCTGCGGTGGGTAGTTCTGGTACTGCTGGGTCGGCTGATCCGGGTACTGCTGCCACGACTGGGTGGGCTGATCGCGGTCGTAGGGGTCCGGTGGCGGATTCGCCGTCCCGTCCTCCCACGACCGCTCCCGCGGATCGTCCGAATTCGTCATTACCCGAGGGTACGTTGCGCGCATCCTCGATCCGCCGAGATCGACGTCACGCACGCATGTCGATCTCGGCGGACCCTTGAATCAGCCCAGTACCAGCTCGTCTCCGTCGGGCGACACGGCGACAGGAACGACGTCACCGTCGCGCACCGTGCCTGCCAGCAGCAACTTGGCGAGCTGGTCGCCGATCGCCTGCTGGATCAGCCTGCGCAGGGGGCGAGCGCCGTACAGCGGGTCGTACCCGCGCACCGCGAGCCACATCTTCGCCGCCGACGAGACGTCCAACGTCAACCTGCGCGCAGCGAGCCGCGTGGCCAACTGGCCGAGCTGGATGTCGACGATCGACTCCAACTGGTCCTCGGACAAGGCGTCGAACACGACGACGTCGTCGAGCCGGTTGACGAACTCGGGCTTGAAGGCGCGCCGTACCGCATCCATGACCTGGTCCTTCGTGCCGCCCGCACCGAGGTTCGACGTCAGGATCAAGATGGTGTTGCGGAAGTCGACCGTGCGGCCCTGACCGTCGGTCAACCTGCCCTCGTCGAGGACGGCGAGCAGGATGTCGAACACGTCCGGGTGCGCCTTCTCGACCTCGTCGAACAGGATCACACTGTACGGACGTCGTCGGACGGCCTCGGTGAGCTGGCCACCCGCCTCGTACCCGACGTAGCCGGGAGGTGCCCCGACGAGCCGCGCGACCGCGTGCTTCTCGCTGTACTCGCTCATGTCGATACGGACCATCGCCCGTTCGTCGTCGAACAGGAAGTCCGCGAGGGCCTTCGCGAGCTCGGTCTTACCGACACCGGTCGGGCCGAGGAACAGGAACGACCCCGTCGGACGATTCGGATCGGCGACGCCTGCGCGAGCACGGCGGACGGCGTCGGACACTGCTTGAACGGCGTCCTTCTGCCCGACGACACGCTTGCCCAGCTCGTCTTCCATGCGCAGAAGCTTCGCTGTCTCGCCTTCCAGCATGCGGCCTGCAGGAATGCCGGTCCATGCTGCGACGACGTCGGCGACATCGTCCGGCCCGACCTCTTCCTTCAACATGACGTCGTCCTGCGCGGGACTGGCCTCGGTCTGCTGTTCGAGCTGCTTCTCGAGAGCAGGGATACGGCCGTAGCGCAGCTCGGCGGCCTTGCCCAGATCGCCGTCGCGTTCCGCTCGTTCGGACTCGCCGCGCAGGTTCTCGAGCTCCTCCTTCAGCACCCGGACCGAGTCGATGGCGTTCTTCTCGTTCTGCCACCGTGCACTCAGCTCGCTGAGCTTCTCCCGGTCGTCGGCCAGTTCGGCGCGCAACTTCTCGAGACGGGCTTTCGACGCGTCGTCGGTCTCCTTCTCGAGTGCCATCTCCTCGATCTCGAGGCGACGCACGGCGCGCTCGACCTCGTCGATCTCGACAGGACGGGAGTCGATCTCCATGCGCAACCGCGACGCGGCCTCGTCGACCAGGTCGATTGCCTTGTCCGGCAGGAAGCGCGCGGTGATGTACCGATCGCTCAACGTGGCGGCGGCCACCAGCGCCGAGTCGGTGATGCGGACACCGTGGTGCACCTCGTAGCGCTCCTTGAGGCCACGCAGGATGCCGACGGTGTCCTCGACCGTCGGCTCTCCGACGTAGACCTGTTGGAAGCGACGTTCCAGCGCAGCATCCTTCTCGATGTACTTGCGGTACTCCTCCAGCGTGGTCGCGCCGACGAGCCGCAGCTCACCGCGGGCGAGCATCGGCTTGATCATGTTGCCCGCGTCCATCGCGGACTCACCGGTGGCGCCTGCACCGACGATGGTGTGCAGCTCGTCGATGAACGTGATGACCTGGCCGGCCGAGTTCTTGATGTCGTCGAGAACGGCCTTGAGCCGTTCCTCGAATTCACCGCGGTACTTCGCGCCGGCGACCATCGATCCGAGGTCGAGGGAGATGACGGACTTGCCACGCAGGCTCTCCGGCACGTCGCCGTCGATGATGCGCTGCGCGAGCCCTTCGACGATGGCCGTCTTGCCGACGCCGGGCTCACCGATGAGAACCGGGTTGTTCTTGGTCCGGCGCGACAGAACCTGCACGACGCGTCGAATCTCGGTGTCACGCCCGATGACGGGATCGAGCTTGCCTTCCCGCGCGCGGGCGGTGAGATCGGTGCTGTATTTCTCCAGCGCCTGGTACGTGCTCTCCGGGTCCGCGCTGGTGACGCGGGCGCTGCCGCGGACCGTCTGGAACGCGTCGCGCAGCTCGCTCGGGCCTGCCCCGTGTCCGGTGAGCATCTTCGCGACGTCCGAATCGCCGGTGGCGAGGCCGACCATGAGGTGCTCGGTGGAGACGAACTCGTCGTCGAGTTCCGTCGCGAGGTTCTGTGCCGTCGTGATGGCGGCAAGTGCTTCGCGTCCGAGTTGCGGTGTGGTCGTCGAACCGGTTGCCGACGGCAGACGATCGACCATCGTCTGAGCTTCTCCCCGTACCGTCACCGGGTCGACGCCGACAGCCTTCAGCAATGGCGAGGCGATGCCGTCTGTCTGATCCAGCAACGCCACCAACAAATGTGCCGGACGGATGTCCGGGTTACCTGCCGCGGATGCGGCCTGCAGAGCCGCGCTGAGCGCAGCCTGGGTCTTCGTGGTGGGGGTGAAACTGTCCACCGGTCACCTGCTTTCTTCTGAGAACAACTGATGTCGGTGTGTACAACGATAGCTAAGTTGAGTCTGTTCCGCTCAACTCTGAAGATTTGTGTGAACCCGGCCGGCGCAGACATGTGGCCACCGTTCGCCAAACGGGATACCCTCGACCGGTCTACTTCGGAACCGTCTACCTGGGACGGAGGTCGATTCGGTGCTCGATGCGCGAACACTCTCCCTGGTTCGTGCCGGTTTCAAGGCGGTTCTTGCAGCGGACGACGGCCCCGAGCGACTCGCCCGATCCTTCTACGCGCACCTCTTCGCGGAACATCCGGAGTTCAGAGCCTTCTTCCCGGCTGCCATGGATCAGCAGCGCGAACGGTTCGTCAAAGCGCTCGCGTGGGTGTTCGACAACCTCGACCGCGACGAGCGCGTCGTCCCGTTCCTCGAACAACTGGGGCGCGACCACCGCAAACACGGTGTCGACGGGTCGCACTTGCGTGCCGGTAGTTCGGCGCTGATCTCGGCGTTCCGGACCTTCGTCGGCAACGAGGTATGGACCGACGAGATCGAAGCCGCATGGACGGCCACACTCGACCTGGTCAGCGACAGCATGGCCGTCGCAGCGGATTCGGACGAGATGCCGCCGTACTGGGGAGCGACGGTCGTCGACCACCAGCGGCTGCTCGACGACCTGGCCGTCGTGCGGCTGCAGCTGGACGAGAGCATCCCCTACTTCCCGGGCCAGTACGTCAGCGTGCAGATTCCGCAGCGACCCAAGCTGTGGCGCTACCTGTCCCCCGCCATTCCGAGCAACCCGCAGGGCGAGATCGAATTCCATGTCCGACGCGTGTCCGGCGGCTGGGTCAGTCCCGCGATCGTGGGCGAGACCGTCGTCGGAGATCGGTGGGCGGTGAGCCCGCCGCTCGGTGGACTGCACGTCGACCGGTCGATCCCCGAGGACGTGTTGATGATCGCGGGCGGAACGGGCCTGGCGCCGCTGCGCGCGCAGATCATGGACATGGCTCGCATGAGTCGCAATCCCCGCGTGCACCTCTTCATGAGCGGGATCTACCCGCGCGACCTGTACGACGCGCAGACCATGTGGCAACTGTCGCTGTCGAACCCATGGCTCACGGTCGTACCCGTCACCGAGGAGAACGAGGACCCGTGGTGGCACGCGTCGCCGACCCCGGAATTGCCTGTAGGCATGCACCACCGGCTGCACGGACCGATCGGCAAGGTCGTCACGCAGTTCGGATCGTGGGCGGACCGTCGAATCCAGGTCTGCGGTTCACCGTCGATGGTGCGCACGACGCTGTACGCACTGCGCAAGGTCGGTACGCCGATGGAGCACGTGCAGCACGATCCCCTGTAGGCAGCTCCGCTGCACGTGTACGAAAATACATAGCGGGCTATGCATTTTCGCGCACGTGCGCCGCAGGCGCCTACCAATACGGGTCGCGGAGTCTGCGCTTGTACAGCTTTCCGTTCGGGTCGCGCGGCAATTCGTCGGTGTAGTCGATGGACTTCGGGAGCTTGTACTTCGCCAGCCGCTCGCGAGCGAAGTCGAGAATGTCCGCGGTCAGGCGATCGTCCGGTTCGACGCCTACTTCCGGTTGTACGACCGCCTTGACCTCCTCACCCCAATCTTCGTGCGGCACACCGAACACCGCGATATCGGCCACACTGGGGTGCGTGATCAGCTCCCCTTCGATCTCGGCGGGATAGATGTTGACCCCGCCGGAGATGATCATGTCGGACTTGCGGTCGCACAGAAACAGGTAGCCGTCCTCGTCGAGATAACCGATGTCGCCGAGTGTGAACAGATCTCCGACGCGTGACGCCTCGGTCTTCTTCTTGTCGTGGTGGTATTCGAAGCTCGAACCGCCCATACGCATGTACACCTGGCCGGGTTCGCCTGCGGCGAGCTCGTTTCCGTCGTCGCCCAGCACCTTGACGACCGAATTGGGCCACGGCAGTCCGACCGATCCGGGCTTGCGCAGCCACTCGCCACCCGAGATGACCGTTCCCCCACCTTCGGTCGCAGCGTAGTACTCGGTGACGACAGGACCCCACCACTGCAGCATCTTTCGTTTCACGTCCAGCGGACACGGCGCGGCACCGTGGATCATGACGCGCAGCGACGACACGTCGTACTTCTCGCGGGTCGCGTCGGGCAGGGCGAGCAACCGGTGGAACTGCGTCGGGACCATGTGGCCGTGCGTCACGCGATGCCGTTCGATGAGCGCGAGCATCTCCTCGGGATCCCATCGGTCCATCAGAATCACCGTGTGGCCCAGTTGAATCGAGATCGCGACGAAGTTCAGCACGGCCGTGTGATAGAGCGGCGAGCCGCAGATGTGCACGTGGTCGTCGAACGGTCGTATCCCGAAGATCGCGAAGAACCCACTCGACGCGAGCGGCACCTGATCCGGGTCGGCACCGGTGAGCGGGCGTCGCACGCCTTTCGGTTTTCCCGTCGTTCCCGACGTGTACAGCATCGGCCCACCCGCAGTGCGGATGTCGGGTCGCGCGTCGGAAGCACCGAGATCGCGCAGCGGCATGAACCCGTCGATGTCGCCGACCGAGAATCGCGCAGGCACACCGGATTCGTCGGCGGCCCGGCGTGCCGCGTCGGCGAATCGTGCCGACGCGACAAAGGCTTTCGCGTCACTGTCCTGCAGTATGTACGCCACTTCGGAGCCGGTCAGGTGCCAGTTGACGGCCACGATGTAGAGACCGGTCTGGAACGCGGCGAAGTAGAACGCGACGAGATCTGCGCTGTTGTGGAGCATCATCACGACGCTGTCGCCCGGCCGGAGCCCCATGTCCTGCAAGCCGCGACCGTAGCGGTTCGCGTCGGACACCAACTCGCCGTAGGTGTGCGGTCGCCCCTCGGGATCGACGAGCGCGATGCGTTCCGGTTCCTCGGCGGCGATGTTCCACAACCCACCCGTGCGCATTCCAGCCTTCTCTTCGACCGTCATGCCACACAATCTAGAACGTGTTCTACCTCTTCAGCAAGGCCCCGAGCTCCCGCACTCGCGACGCGGTGGGCGCAGTCACGAGCAGCATCGTCACGCCGGCGTCCTCCCAGCGCTTCACCTCGCCGCGCACGTGGTCGGCGTTGCCGATGATCATCGTTTCGGCAACCATCTCGTCCGGCACGACGGCGGCCGCCTCGTCCTTGCGTCCGGACTGGAACAGCCTGCCGATCTCGGCGACCTCCTCGTCGTAGCCCATGCGCCGGTACACCTGCGCGTGGAAGTTCAGTTCCGGTGCGCCCATTCCGCCGACGTACAGCGCGACGGTCGGCTTGAGCTGCGCGATCGCCGCGGGCCGATCGTCGGTGAGCACCACCTGACAGGTCGCGGCGACCTCGAAATTCTCCCGTGTCCGACGCGCGCCGGGACGTGCGAATCCGTCGTCGAGCCACTCGTCGTACATCGGCGCGAGCCTCGGCGAGTAGTAGATGGCCAGCCAACCGTCGGCGATCTCGGCGGCCAACGCCACGTTCTTCGGACCCTCGGCGCCGAGCCAGATCGGCAGGTCGGCGCGGAGCGGGTGCGTGATGGATTTCAGCGGTTTGCCCAGGCCGGTGCCGTCGGCCGGCAGCGGGTAGTGCGGTCCGTCGCTGGTGACGGGACGCTCCCGAGCCAGGACCTGCCGCACGATGTCGACGTACTCGCGCGTGCGTGCCAACGGTTTCGGAAACGGCTGTCCGTACCACCCCTCGACGACCTGCGGTCCGGACACACCGAGGCCGAGGACGGCCCTCCCACCGCTGAGGTGGTCGAGGGTCAGCGCGTGCATCGCGCAGCTGGTCGGCGTACGTGCGGACAGCTGCGCCACCGACGTGCCGAGAGCGACGCGCGACGTGCGCGAACCCCACCAGGCCAGCGGCGTGAAAGCGTCGGACCCCCACGATTCGGCGGCGAATACGGCGTCGAAACCCGCCTCCTCCGCCGCGTCGACGAGGTCCGCCGTTCCCGTCGGGGGCTGTGCACCCCAGTAGCCGAGCTGCAATCCGAGCTTCATTTCCAGTGCCCTCCGTCGACCGGTCTTGCCTCCATAATAAGAACCTGTTCTACTGAAAAATGTGACTTCGGTGAATGCACCACTCAGCGCGCCGCTGAACAATGCTTTCGATTACACACGCTCGGTCGGGCCGACCATCGGAGCGTTCCTGACGGGGTTGCGTCGCAAACAGATTCGTGGCGGACGCACGAGCGACGGCCTCGTTCACGTACCGCCACCCGAATTCGACTCGGCGACAATGGAACCCGTCACCGATTTCGTGGACGTCGCATCGACGGGCACCGTCGTGTCGTGGTCCTGGGTGCCGACGCCCTATGACGGGCAACCTCTCGACCGTCCCTTCGCGTTCGCGCTCGTTCGACTCGACGGCGCCGACACGGCGCTGCTGCACGCCGTCGACGCGGGAAGCCCGGACCGTATGTCGACCGGCATGCGCGTACATGCGCGGTGGGCCGAGGAGCGAGTCGGCGATATTCACGACGTCATCTGCTTCCAGCCGGGAGTGGAGCCTGCGGAACGACCCATTGGGCCGGGAGTGGAGCCTGCGGAACGACCCGTTGGGCCGGGTGAGGGTGCCGAGGACCCGCAGTCCGCCGGTGACCCCGTCGAGATGATCACCACCCCAGTCCGCCTGGAGTACACGCATTCCGCGTCGGCCGAGGAGAGTTACTACCTCCGCGGTTTGAAAGAGGGACGCATTCTCGGCGGACGGACGGACTCTGCCGGCAAGGTGTACGTACCTCCTCGCGGGGCCGATCCCACCGACGGGCGGCCGACGGCGGAGCAGGTGGAACTGCCCGATCGTGGCATCGTGACGACCTTCTGCATCGTCAACGTGCCGTTCCTCGGCCAGCGGATCAAGCCCCCGTACATCGCGGCCTACGTGCTGCTCGACGGCGCCGACATCGCGTTTCTGCATCTGATCCTCGAATGCGACCCGGCAGATGTCCGGATGGGGATGCGCGTCGAAGCGAAATGGAAGCCGCAGCAGGACTGGGATTACACACTCGAGAACATCGAATACTTCCGCCCGACGGGTGAACCCGACGCGGACTACGACACCTACCGACACCACCTGTAAGGGGCGGCCATGACCGATATCGCAGTGGTGGGGTTCGCGCAGGCGCCGAACGTCGCCGAAACGGCGGGCACCACCAACGGCGTCGAGATGCTGGTGCCGTGCTTCCGGCAGCTGTACGACGAACTGGGAATCGACAAGTCCGACATCGGTTTCTGGTGTTCCGGCTCGTCCGACTACCTCGCCGGACGCGCCTTCTCGTTCATCTCGGCGATCGACGCCATCGGCGCGGTGCCGCCGATCAACGAGTCACACGTCGAGATGGATGCGGCATGGGCGTTCTACGAGGCGTGGGTCAAGTTGATGACGGGCGAGGTCGAAACAGCACTGGTGTACGGCTTCGGCAAGTCGTCGGCAGGAACACTGCCGAAGATCCTCGCGATGCAACTCGACCCCTACCTGGTGGGCCCGCTCTGGCCGGATGCGGTGTCGTTGGCCGGAATTCAAGCCCGAATGGGTATCGACGCCGGCAAGTGGGACGAACGCGCGATGGCCGAAGTCGCGGTGCGCAACCGAGCGAACGCGCATCCGCTGGCGCAGCTGACTGCGCCGCTATATGTGGAAACGCTGCTCGCCGCGGACTACATCGCGGACCCCCTCCGCGCGCACGACTGTGCACCGGTGACCGACGGCGCGTCGGCGATCGTTCTTGCGGCGGGCGACCGTGCGCGCTCGCTCCGCGAGAACCCGGCTTGGATAACGGGAATCGAGCATCTCGTCGACTCCCCCGAGATCGGTGCCCGAGATCTGACGACGGCCCCGTCGGCACACAACGCGGCGCTGAAGGCGTCGGGAGGCGATCTGGCGAGCATCGTGTCCGCCGAACTCCACGCGCCCTTCACACATCAGGAAATCATTCTCAGCGACTGGCTCTCGGACCGAACCGCCGTGAATCCGTCCGGTGGAACCCTCGTCGGGAACGCGATGTTCTCGGCCGGGCTCGAACGCATCGGACACGCCGCGACACGCATCTTCGACGGGCACGACGACCGCGTCCTCGCGCATGCAACGAGTGGTCCTCTGCTGCAACAGAATCTGGTCGCCGTGATGGAGGGGAGATAGATGAGCAAGCACCCCGCGGCCGTCCTCGGGACCGGCCAGACGCACTACGTCGCCAAGAGATACGACGTGTCCATGTCCGGACTGCTGCGCGAAGCGATCGACCGCGCGATGACCGACGCCGAGGTGACCTGGGACGACATCGATGCCGTCGTCGTCGGGAAGGCACCCGATCTGTTCGAGGGCGTCATGATGCCCGAGTTGTTCATGGCCGACGCCATCGGCGCCACCGGAAAGCCGCTGCTCCGCGTGCACACCGCCGGTTCCGTCGGCGGCTCGACCGGGGTGGTGGCGTCGTCGCTCGTGCAGTCGGGTGTGCACCGACGCGTCCTGGCCGTGGCGTGGGAGAAGCAGTCGGAGAGCAATGCCATGTGGGCGTTGTCGATTCCGATTCCGTTCAACATGCCGGTCGGTGCGGGCGCGGGTGGGTACTTCGCGCCGCACGTGCGGTCGTACATCAGGCGCTCGCATGCGCCGGACCACATCGGCGCAATGGTCGCGGTGAAGGACCGACTGAACGGTGCGAAGAATCCGTACGCGCATCTGCGGCAACCGAACATCACGCTCGAGTCGGTACAGGCGTCGCAGATGCTCTGGGATCCGATTCGCTACGACGAGACCTGCCCGTCGTCCGACGGGGCGTGCGCCATCGTCATCGGCGACGAGGAATCGGCACGTGCTCGCGTCGCCGACGGGAAGCGGGTCGCGTGGATTCACGCGACGGCGATGCGCACCGAGCCGACGACGTTCTCGGGCCGTGACCAGGTCAGTCCGCAGGCAGGCAAGGATGCCGCCGCTGCACTGTGGAAGGCTGCGGGTATCACCGATCCGCTGACCGAGATCGACGTCGCCGAGATCTATGTGCCGTTCTCGTGGTTCGAGCCGATGTGGCTCGAGAACCTCGGGTTCATGCCGGAGGGCGAAGGCTGGAAGCTCACCGAAGCGGGAGACACGGCACTCGGCGGAACCTTGCCGGTCAATTGCTCCGGTGGTGTGCTGTCGTCGAATCCGATCGGTGCGTCGGGCCTGATTCGGTTCGCCGAGGCCGCGATGCAGGTGATGCACCGGGCAGGCGATCATCAGGTCGACGGCGCCCGGACAGCACTCGGCCACGCGTACGGCGGTGGTTCACAATACTTTTCGATGTGGGTCGTAGGGAGTGAGCAACCGTGAAGTACACCGTCGGAATCGCCATGACGCCGTTGAACGAGTTGACGACGCTGGCGCGAACGGCGGAGGAGTGCGGGTTCACGTCGATCGCGCTACCGGATTCGTTGTTCTACATGGAAACTCAGTCGGCGGACTATCCGTACACCCCGGACGGGTCACGCATGTGGACGGCCGACACCCCGTGGGTCGACCCACTCATCGCAGCAGCCGCGATGGGTGCGGTGACGACGCGCATCGAGTTCTACACGCAGGTGCTCAAGCTCGGCTCCCGCAACCCCGTACTGCTGGCTCGCCAGGTCGGCTCGGTGGCCGCGATGACCGGTGATCGATTCGGATTCGGCGTCGGAATCGGCTGGGCACCCGAGGAATTCGAATGGTGCGGGGTGCCGTACGCGAAACGCGGCAAACGAGTCGACGAGATGATCGACGTCATCAAGCTGATTCTCGGCGGCGGAATGGTCGAGCATCACGGCGAGTTCTACGATTTCGACAAACTGCAGATGAGTCCCGCGCCGGCGAAGCCCGTGCCCTTCTACGTCGGCGGCCACACCGACGTCGCGTTGCGGCGAGCGGCGCGAGTCGGCGACGGCTGGACGTCCGCGATGATCACGTTCGACGACCTGGTGGGCGTCATCGCACGGCTGCGCGAGTTGCGCGCCGAGTACGGAAAAGCCGACGAGCCGTTCGAGATCCAGACCGTGTGCATCGATCGCTTCGGAAAGGACGGATACGCCGAGCTGGAGGAAGCAGGCGTCACCGACATCATCACCGTGCCCTGGGTCTTCGACGGCATCGGGTTCGACGGGCCGCTCGAGGCGAAGCAGGAGTCGATGCGGAAGTTCGCGGAAAACTTCATGTGAGTGGCAATGTACAGCGGGCTGTACATTGCCACTCACGGGTGCGCTAGTGCCTGACCGGACATCCACCCGTGTAATCGACCCGAAACTCCTTGACCCCGTTGAGCCATCCGGACCTGAGCCGCCGGGGATCGGCCAACTTGGTGATGTCCGGGATGTTGTCGGCGATCGCGTTGAACATCAGTCCGATCTCCATGCGCGCAAGATTCGCTCCGATGCAGTAGTGCGCACCATGGCCGCCGAATCCGACGTGCGGATTGGGGTTTCGCGTGATGTCGAATCGGTGAGGATCCTCGAACACGTCTTCGTCGAAGTTCGCCGAGCCGTAGAACATCGCAACGCGTTGGCCTGCCTTTATCGTCGTGCCGTTCAGATCGAAGTCCTCGAGGGCGGTGCGCTGGAACGCCGTGATCGGGCTCGCGTAGCGGACGACCTCGTCGGCCGTCGTGTCCGGACGCTCCTTCTTGAACAGTTCCCACTGATCGGGGTTGTCCATGAACGCCGCCATCCCGTGCGTGATCGCATTGCGGGTGGTCTCGTTCCCCGCCACCGCCAGGATGATGACGAAGAAGCCGAATTCCTCTGGCTTCATGTGGTCACCGTCGATGTCGGCGTTGATCAGAGTGGTGATGATGTCGTCTTTCGGACACCGGCGCCGCTCGTCGGCCATCTGATACGCGTAGCCGAGGATCTGCGTCGACGCCTCCACCGGGTCTATGTCGAATTCCGGATCGTCGTACGACGTCATCTCGTTCGACCAGTCGAAGATTTTCTTGCGGTCCTCCTGTGGAATACCGATGAGATCGGCGATGGCCTGCAGAGGAAGCTCCGACGCGACCTCGGTGACGAAGTCACCTGTCGGATTCTGTGCAGCCTTCTTGACGATGACGTCGGCGCGCCGTTCGAGCTCGGCCCGGAGACCGTTGACGGCCTTCGGCGTGAACCCCTTCGACACGAGCTTGCGGGTCTTGGTGTGTTGGGGCGCATCCTGATTCAGCATGACGAAGCGCTGCAGCTCGATCTGCTCGCGCGTGATGTCGTCGTTGAAGCGCGGCAGCGCCGTGTTCTCGCGACTCGAGAAGACATCGCTGCGCTTCGAGATCTCCTTGACGTCCGCGTGCTTGGTGACGACCCAGTAGCCGTCGTCATGAAATCCGCCGATCTCCGGAGACTGCGGACACCACCAGATCGGCGCTGTCCTCCGCAATTCGGCGAATTCCTTCACCGGGATGTGGCTTTCGTAGATGCCGGGATCGGTGGGGTCGAAGTTCTCCGGCAGATCGGGACGCGTGAGGTCCGGTCGTACTGTCACTGGCTCTCCTGACATCTGCAACACGTTCTAGGTTTATTCAAACACAGAGGCATGTGGCACGGAAGAATAATGGTCGACGGCACTTGCACGTCGAAGAGAACGTGTTCTAATTTCGAGAGGCAGGAGGGAAAGGAGTTCACCGTGGGTGATCCCGTCGTCGTCGAGGCCGTCCGCACACCGATCGGCAAGAGAGGAGGCTGGTTGTCGAGCCTGCACGCCGCCGAACTACTCGGGCTCGCGCAACGCGGCGCACTCGACCGGCTCGGACTCGACCCCACGCACAGCGACACTGTCGAACAGGTCATCGGCGGGTGCGTCACCCAGGCCGGCGAGCAGTCGAACAACGTCACCCGCACCGCCTGGCTCCACGCGGGACTTCCGTGGCAGACCGGATGCATGACCGTCGACGCGCAATGCGGTTCCGCGCAGCAGGCCACTCACCTCGTCGCGGGCCTGATCGCAGCAGGCGCGATCGACAGCGGCATGGCATGCGGAGTCGAGTCGATGAGCCGAGTTCCGTTGGGCGTCAATGTCGGCGAGAACGCAGGGCCGCGTCGACCCGAGTCGTGGAACATCGACCTGCCCAATCAGTTCGAGGCCGCCGAACGGATCGCCCGACGCCGCGGCCTCGGTCGCGCCGATCTCGAGGCTCTCGGCGTGCGCTCTCAAGCGTTCGCGAGACGCGCCTGGGACGAGGGTCGGTTCGATCGTGAGGTCCTGCCGGTGGCCGTCGGCGACGAGGTCGTCACCCGCGACCAGGGCCTGCGCGACACGACGACGGAATCGCTGGCGAGGTTGACACCGGTAATGCAGGACGGCCTTCACACGGCCGGGACGTCGTCGCAGATTTCCGACGGGGCCGCGGCGGTGATCTTGATGGACTCGGCACGCGCCGTCGAACTGGGTCTCACCCCGCGGGCGCGGATCGTCGCGCAATGCTTGGTCGGGGCGGAAACCGAGTTTCACCTGGACGGTCCGGTCCAGGCCACGACACGGGTTCTGGAACAGAGTGGCATGAAGATCGGCGATCTGGATCTGTTCGAGGTGAACGAGGCGTTCGCATCGGTTCCGCTGTCCTGGGCGTCGGTTCATCGCCCGGACATGGACAAGGTGAACGTCAACGGCGGGGCGCTGGCGTTGGGCCACCCCGTCGGAAGCACCGGTGCACGACTGCTGACCACCGCGTTGCACGAACTCGAGCGTCGTGACGCGTCGACGGCACTGATCACCATGTGCGCGGGTGGCGCGCTGTCGACGGGGACGATCATCGAACGAGTGTGAAAGCGACCGAAAAGTACGTTCTACGAGCATGTTTCAGCACTGCACAGCGGTTATCCACCGGTTATCATCGAGGTGTCGCATGCACTACGCGTGCGGCCGGTCGAAAGAAGATATCCGATGTCCGCAGACTTCGCGGCCAGACTGAATACGCTGTTCAACACGGTGCACCCGCCGGGCCGCAAACCACATACCAACGCCGAGGTCGCCGACGCATTGGCCGAAGGTGGCCACCAGATCTCCAAGCCGTACATTTCGCAGCTACGCTCCGGGCAACGGACCAATCCGTCCGACGACACCGTGGCCGCGCTCGCCCGCTTCTTCAAGGTCAAGTCCGACTACTTCTTCAACGACATCTACGCGACGAAGGTCGATCGCGACCTCGAGCTCATCACACAGATCGAGGGGTACGGGTTGCGCAGGCTGTCGGCGCGCGCGTTCGACCTGTCCGAGGACTCGCAGAATCTGCTCAGCGCGGTGGCGGAGAAGCTTCGCGTCAGCGAGGGGCTGCCCGAGGTACCGCCGGACAGTACCTAGCTGCTCGCGGCTTTCGCGGCGATGCGCGCCTGCACTTCGGGTCGACGCAGCGGCGGCAGGGTGGGTGGCGGCTGACGACGGTCGGGCAGTGCGTCGAGCAGCCGGTGCGTCGTCGCGGTGACCTCGGCGACCGCCTGTTCGAACGCGTCACGCGTCGCATCGGATGTCTTCTGGACGCCGCTGATCTTGCGGACGTACTGCCTTGCCGCGGCCTCGATCTCCTCGTCGGTCGCATGCGGTTCGAGCCCACGCAGCGTGGTGATGTTTCGGCACATGCCCGCCACGATAGCCCTGCTCTAGCTCGCCAGCAGCCCTTCGAGAGCACGCATGCACAGCGTCTTCACGTCCTCTTCCGTGATTGCCCTGCGGTCCAGCCAGTCGAGGCATACAGCGCGAACGAACGACACCCATCCGCGCAACGCGGACTTCATCAGCTCGGTCTGCAGCTCCGGCGGCAGCGCGGCGAGTATTCGCTGCTGTTGCGTGTCGAACTCGGCCGTCACGATGGCCTGAATCTCGGTGTCGCCCAGTATGGATCCGCGGTTGATCGCCCGGACGCCGTGTTCGTGCTCGGAGGCGTATCGAATGTAGGCATCGAGACCGGCAGCGACCTGTTCGACGACCGGGAGCGACGTGTCCGGCGCCGTGATCTCGAGAATGCGCACGGATTCGACGCGAATGATCTCGGCGAAGAAGTCACGTTTCGACGGGAAGTAGTGATACATCAAGCCCCGCGAGACGCCGGCCAGATCGGCGACCTCCTCGATCCACACGTCGTCGTACGGCCGATCGGCGAAAAGCCGGGATCCGATGTCGAGGAGCTGAGTACGTCGTTCCGTCGGGGACAGCCGCTTACGAGAGGTGGTCATGACGAGTGCCGATGCTACTTGACACCGGTTCGACAACGAGTACGTTCGTTGTTGTATCCGAGTTCAATAGGAGCGAAAGGTACTGCCCATGACCACCGACGTCGCTGTTCGTGCACCGTCGCTGCCCCATCCTCCGAAGCGAGTGCCGGTCCTCGGCGACGTTCTCGGTGTGCACGCGTCCACACCCGTCCAGGATTCGATTGCCCTCTCACGTTCGCTCGGACCGATCTTCGAACGCGTCGTCCTCGGGCAACGGTTCGTCATCGTGACCGGCTCCGACCTCGTAGAGGACCTGTGCGACGAGAGTCGGTTCGTCAAACACGTCGCACCCGCAGTCGAGGGCCTGCGTTCGATCGGCGGCGACGCGCTGTTCACGGCGTACTCACACGAGCCCAACTGGCGGAAGGCACACGACCTGCTGCGTCCGGCCTTCGCGCAGAGTGCGATGCGGAGTTACCACGACATCATGGTCGACGTCGCGTCCGATCTGACGCAGCGCTGGCGCGAGCACAGCACCGTCGACGTGTCGTCCGACATGACGAAGCTGACGCTCGACACCATCGGCCGTACCGGATTCAGCTACACGTTCGACTCGTTCACGCGCGACGAGCGACACCCGTTCGTCGACGCGATGGTGCGTACCCTCACCCACAATCAGCGCCGCGAAATATTGAAACTGCCGGTCGTCAGCGATCTGTGGTTCCGACGACGCGACCGGCAGAACGAGGCCGACAAGCAGTACATGGCCGACCTGCTCGACGACATCATCAGGACGCGGCGGGACGGCAGCGGTTCACGCGGGCAGCACCCCGGTCGTTCCGCAGGCTCCACTCCTGCTCACGATTTGCTCGACATCATGCTCGACGCCGCCCGCGACGCGGACAACCCCAACGCGCTGAGCGAAGTGAACATCCGCCAGCAGATTCTCACGTTCCTGATCGCCGGCCACGAAACCACCTCCGGTGCACTGTCTTTCGCGCTCTACTACCTGTCCCGTCACCCCGAGATCTTCGCGGCCGCCCGCGCCGAGGTCGATGAGGTCTGGGGCCGCAGCGCGTCAGGTAGCGACGCCCCCACGTTCGCGCAGGTACCGAAGCTGCGCCTCGTGCGGCGGATACTCGACGAGACATTGCGCCTGTGGCCGACGGCTCCCGCGTTCGCGCGAGAAGCGCGTCAGGACACCGTCGTCGGCGGAATGTATCCGATGAAGAAGGGCGACTGGGTTCTCGTTCTGATTCCCGGACTGCATCGCGATCCGGTGTGGGGACCGAATCCCGACGCGTTCGACCCCGATCGCTTCCGGTCCGACCGTGTGCGTTCGCGGCCCGGCCACGTCTACAAACCGTTCGGCACCGGTGAACGAGCATGCATCGGAAGGCAATTCGCGATCCACGAAGCAGTGCTCGTGCTCGGAACCATCCTGCGGAACTTCGATATACATGCCGATCCGAACTACCGCCTCGTCATCGAGGAACGACTGACCCTCATGCCGAAGAACTTCGAACTGGGCATCTCAATCCGGAAGTAGCGGAACGGACATCCCGGTGTTTCGCCCCAGCAGCACTCCTCTCGTCAGCGCCGTCTTCCCGAATTTGTCGTGCACACCGTCGAGCGCGACATCGAGTGCCGACGCGCTCGGCCCGTCCTGCGGTGCGTCGAACTGAAGCTCGAGTTGCTCGGCGCCGCTGCGTTCGATGTTGGAGACGGTGACGCCGACGAGCGTGATGCCCCGGTCGGCGATGAGTGACCGCGCGTCACGCAGCAGCGTCAACGCGGCATCCTCGATGTCGCGGGTGTCGGCGGTGGCGCGCCGCAGCGTGTGCGATCGGGTGACACGCGTGAAATCGGCGAACCGGAGGCGTAGCACGACGGTGCGCCCGGTGCGGTCGGCCGCCCTCATGCGCCCGGTGACCCGGTCGATCAAGGCGATCAGCGCCGCCTCGACGTCCTGCGGTGACGTCGGGCCGCGCCCCAACGCGTGCTGCGCGCCGATGGAACTGCGCCCGCGATACGTCGTCACCTGCCGCGCATCACGATTATTGGCGAGCGCGTACAGGTGACGGCCTGTGCCCTTGCCCAGAATCGACACGATCGACGCCTCACTGTGCGCGGCCATGTCGCCGACCGTCCTGATGTCGAACGCGTGCAGTTTCTCGGCGGTGACCTTGCCGACGCCCCACAGCCGCTCGATCTTCAGCGGATGCAGGAACTCGAGCTCCCGACCGGGCTCGACGAGCAGTAGGCCGTCCGGCTTACCGACCGCGCTGGCGACCTTGGCCAGGAACTTGGTGCACGCGATACCGACGGTGATAGGGAGACCGACCTGCTCGCGCACGTCCCTGCGCAGGCGTTCGGCGATCTGGACCGGAGCACCCGCGATCTTGCCCAGGCCGCCGACCTCGAGGAATGCCTCGTCGACCGAAATGCCTTCGACCAGCGGCGTGGTGTTGCGGAAGATGTCGAAGACCGCCCGACTGGCTTCGAGATACGCGTCCATCCGAGGGGGAACGACGATGGCATGCGGGCAGAGGGCACGAGCCTGTCCCCCGCTCATCGGCGTCCGCACACCGAAGGCCTTGGCCTCGTAGCTGGCCGCGAGCACGACTCCACCACCGACGAGCACTGGCTTCCCGCGCAACCGAGGATCATCGCGCTGCTCGACGGACGCGTAGAACGAATCGAGGTCGGCATGCATGATGCTGGCCTGCTGCGGTTCGTCGGCGTCGGACACGAACATATGTTCGCACAGGCCACCGACAAGTTCGCCGCGATCGCGCCCTACGACCCGTACCACGCCGGTAACATTCACCAAGCACTTGCTTGTCGCAAGCACCGGGGGAATCTAGTGGAGACAGACGTCATGGACGACACCGAACCGACCACGAGCCCGGCCGCACTACGTCGCGCTGCCGAGAAATTCGCCGATCTCGACGCGGTCGCGGGCGACGGCGTTCGGTGGAGCTTCGGCGACCTGCATCAACAGGTCGCGATCGTCGCGCGCGCGCTCGTCGCACGCAACGTCGGCGCAGGTGACCGCGTCGCCATCTGGGCGCCCAACACCCACCACTGGGTCGCGTCGGCGCTCGCGGTGCACTACGCGGGAGCTGTTCTCGTACCGATCAACACCCGCTACAAGGCCGCGGAAGCCCACGACATCCTGACCCGCAGCCGAGCCGTCGCACTGTTCGTGGCCGGTGAATTCCTCGGTGTCGACCGGTTCGCCGAACTGAAGGCCGTCGGACTTCCCGTGTCGCTGCTGACCGTCGTTCGACTCGGCGGCGAGGTGCCACAGAACGACACGGCCATTCCGTGGGGCGACCTGCCGTTCCTCGGCGCTGCCGCCACCGAGGAGGCCGTCGAACAGCGGGCCGACGGCGTCACCCCCGACACCGTGTCCGACATCCTGTTCACCTCGGGCACGACGGGCAGAAGCAAAGGCGTCCTCAGCGCGCATCGACAGCTCGTCGGCGTCGCGCGCGCGTGGGCCGAGTGCGCGACGCTCGACTCCGACGACCGTTACCTGGTCGTCAATCCGTTCTTCCACAGCTTCGGGTACAAAGCAGGAATCATCGCCGCGCTGCTGACCGGAGCGTGCGTCGTGCCGCAGTCGGTGTACGACGCCGAGGCCGCGATGCACACCGTGGAACGTGAGCGCATCACCGTCCTGCCCGGCGCGCCCACCATCTTCTCGACGATCCTCGACCATCCGTCTCGCGCGCAACACGATCTGTCGACGCTGCGAGTCGCCGTCACCGGTGCCGCCGTCGTGCCGGTCGCGCTCGTCGAACGCATGCAGAACGACCTGAAACTGGACGTCGTTCTGACCGCGTACGGACTCACCGAGGCCGTCGTCGCCACGATGTGCCGCCCGGGCGACGACGCGGAGACCGTCGCGAGAACATCCGGCCGTCGCGTCGCGGACATGGACGTCGCGATCGCGCCGTCCGGGGAGATCCTGCTGCGCGGCCCCAACGTCATGCTCGGATATCTCGACGACGCCTCCGCGACGGCACAGGCGATCGACGAAGACGGGTGGCTGCACACCGGGGACATCGGAACCCTCGACGAGCGTGGCTATCTCACGATCACCGACCGCCTGAAGGACATGTACATCGCCGGCGGCTTCAACGTCTATCCGGCCGAGGTCGAACAGTCGCTCGCCCGGCTGCCGGGTGTCGCGGAGTCCGCGGTCGTCGGAATTCCCGACGACCGTCTCGGCGAGGTCGGCCACGCGTTCGTCGTCCGGACGCAGGGGGCGACGCTCACCGCCGACGACGTCATCGCGTACTGCCGCGAGAAGATGGCGAACTTCAAGGCGCCGCGCGTCGTCACGTTCCGAGATTCCCTGCCGCGCAATGCAAGCGGCAAGGTTCTCAAGACCGAGCTGCGCTGACGCACCGAAGGCGCACTACGTGACCTTCTGGGCGCTGCCGATGGCGTCGGCGAGCTGACCGAGCCAGTCGGCGTATTCGGCGTAGGTATTGGGGCGCTTGTCGTCCCAGTCCAGGACCTGCCCGGCGGCAACGGCCGGGAGCGAACCGTAGATGGCCGACTGCGCGAGGACTTCCTTGCCCGCCGGATACTCGAGCATGATGTCCGCCGCGTACTGCGGCACGTTCTCCCAGCTGACCGTTGCCCACGGCGTCTCGCCGCCCGGGCCGGCGAGAGACACACCGAGCTCGTTCAGCAGCTTCAAGACTACGAGGTTCTGCGTTCCGATGTACACACCCGCGTCCGAGACGTTCAGCGGCATCACGGTCAAACCGGGTTTCGACGCGGCCGCGTCCCGTACCCGCTGCTTGGCGGCTTCGAAAGCCTCGCGGTCCGAGGCGATCTCGTCGGAGTCGACGTCGGCGCCCAACGACTGCGCGATGGACCGGTACTGGTTCAGCGTCTCGTCGACGGACACGCTGGTGTTCACACCGACGAACGGTGCGACCGCGGTGATCTGCTCGGCCTGCGACGCTTCCCACCACGTCCAGGACTCGGGCGCGGCAGCCTTCGAGTACCCGATGATCACGTCGGGATCGAGGGTGGCAGCCGCTTCGGTGTCGAAGACAGAGTCGGTCCCGATGAGCGTCATCTCGTCGGCCTGTGCGTTCCCGAGGCCGGACCCGTCGGTGATACCGAATCCGAAGACCCCTGCGGGCCGGACGCCGTAGTCCCACAGCGCGGCTGCGCTGTACGCGTCGACGATGATGCTGTCCGGCCGGCCGTCGGTCGTGACGGTGTTTCCGAACCCGGTCGTGTACGACCATGATTCGGAGCTGGCCGACTCGGCTTCGGCGTCGGCGTCGGATGAGCATCCCGCCGCGGCGAGGGCGAGAACGGCGATGGCAGCGCTGGCGCGCAGGGAGGTCTTCATGAGCACCTCGTAAAGATAGCTTAGGCAAAGCTATGGCGGCTACACCACCCGAAGGCGCACTACAACCACGTATCCGCAGACGTCGAGGTCAGGAATGCCTCCAGGTCGTCGCGCCACGGGGCCGGGACGGTCTTGTCCGGTTCGATTCCGGTGTACTGACCCCGATAGAACAGCAGAGGCCGCTCACCGGTGATCTCGCCGAGCGAGTGCACGCGTCCGACGACGATGACGTGATCGCCTCCGTCGTGGACGGTGTCGACCGTGCAGTCGATGTGCGCGAGCGAGCCCGCGAGAATCGGCGAACCCAACTCGGATCTGCGCCAGTCGATTCCGGCGAACTTGTCCGCCTCTCGTGATCCGAACCGGGCGCACGTCTTCTGCTGCTCTTCACCGAGTACGTTGACGGCGAACGTGCCTGTGCGCTCGATCGCCGCCCAGGACCTCGACCCTTTCGCCGGGCAGAACAGGACGAGCGGAGGGTCGAGCGACAATGCGGCGAACGACTGGCACGCGAACCCAGCGGGCGTGTCGTCGACGATGGTGGTCACGACTGTGATCCCCGTGCAGAACTGGCCGAGGACGGTTCTGAAGACACGAGGATCGATCGTCATGGTCTCGACCCCACCGTGAAGTCGTGTCCCCACAGGCTGACGGCCGTGCTTTCACGTGCCACCCATTTGTCGTCCTCGACTTGTCTTCCTTCGCAGCCGAATTCGACGTCGAACCCGCCTGGCGTCTTCATGTAGAACGACAACATCAGATCGTTGACGTGCCGACCGAGCGTCGCCGACATCGGTACCTTACGCCGCAACGCGCGGTCGAGCGCGAGGCCGACGTCGTCGGAGTTCTCCACCTCGATCATCAGATGCACGATGCCGCTCGGCGTGGGCATCGGTAGGAACGCCAGGCTGTGGTGACGCGGGTTGCACCCGAAGAAGCGCAGCCACGCAGGCGGTCCGTCGGCGGGTCGACCCATCATCTGCGGCGGAAGGCGCATCGAGTCACGCAGCTTGAAGCCCAGCACGTCGCGGTAGAAGCGCAGGGACGCCTCGTCGTCGTCCGTCGACAGCACGACGTGGCCTAGCCCCTGCTCTCCGGTGACGAAGCGATGTCCGTACGGACTGACGACTCGCCGGTGTTCGAGCGCCGCACCGTGAAACGCCTCGAGCGTGTTGCCCGACGGGTCCTCGAACACGATCAGCTCGTCGACGCGCCGGTCCTGCAGTTGCTCGGCAGTCCCCTCCTTGTACGGAACCCCTGCGTTGTCGAGCGCATCTCGGATCTCTTGCAACTCTGCGGCGTTCGCAGTCTCCCACCCGGACACGAGCAGCCGATCCTTCTCGCCGGGCACGATCACCAGTCGCGCCGGAAAGTCGTCCATCCGTAGGTACAGCGCACCGGGTGTCGCACCTTTTCCCTCGACCATCCCCAGCACCTTCAGCCCGTATTCACGCCAGGCAGCCATGTCGGTGGCTTCGACGCGCATGTACGCGAGCGAACGGATTCCCATGACTCAGCTCCCTTCCGTCAGGAACGCCGTTGTCAGACGGTTGAACTCGTCGGCCACCTCGACCTGCGCCCAGTGACCACATCGGCCGAACACGTGCAGTTGAGCACGCGGAATGGTCTTGAGTGCGACCAACGCACCGTCGATCGGGTTGACCCTGTCTTCGCGTCCCCAGATCAGCAGCACGCGCTGGCGCAGCTTGTACGCCTCACGCCACAGCATTCCCTTCTCGTAATCGGCTCCGGCGAAGGACTTTCCCATTGCTTTCATCGCCGCGATCGACTCCGGGGTGGACGCCTGTGCGTAGCGCCGGTCGAGCAGCTCGTCGGTGATCAGCGACTGGTCGTACACCATCACCTTCAGGAACGCCGCGAGCTTCTCCTTGGACGGGCCCGGTGGCGCGGCGAAGTTCCCGAGATTCTTGACCCCTTCGGTCGGATCGGGCGCGAACAGGTTGATGCTCAACCCTCCCGGACCCATGAGCACCAATCTGCCTGCGCGACTCGGAAAGTCGAGGGCGAACCGCACCGCGGTGCCGCCCCCGAGAGAGTTGCCGAGCAGATGCACGCGGTCGATGCCCAGATGGTCGAGCAGATCCTTCAGCGCGGAGCTGCTGTGTACGAAGTACTGCGGATGCTCGGTCGGCTTGTCGGACTCGCCGAACCCGGGCTGATCGACGCACAACACGTGAAACCGCTGGGCAAGAACCGGAATGTTCGTCGCGAAGTTCGACCACCCGGACGCGCCCGGTCCGCCGCCGTGCAGCAGCACGATCGTCGTATCGTTGTGGGCGCCTGCCTCGTGGTAGTGCAACGTCAGATCGTCCCGCACCCGGGCGAACTTCGACGTCGACTCGTACGTCATCTCCTGCACGGTCGCGGTCATACCATCGTGTCCTTCAAAGGAAGTCCGAATTCTCCCCCACCGAACATCTGATACGCCCGCTCCGGGTCGTTCGCCGCGTGGACGCGTCCGGCATGCGCGTCGCGCCAGAAGCGTTGCAGCGGAGCGGAGTTCTGCAATGCCGTCGCGCCGGCGCTTTCGAAGAGTAGGTCGATCGACGCAACGGACCTGCCCGTCGCACGGACCTGATCGCGTCGAGCACGCAGTCGCAGTTCGATCGGAACTTCCTTCCCTGCTTTCAGTAGCGCGTACTCGTCGGCCACATTGCCCGAGAGCTGCCGCCAGGCGGCGTCGATGTCGCTACTCGCCTCGGCGATGCGGACTTTCGCGAACGGGTCGTCCTTGCCGGTCTCGCCGACGAACGCTTTACGCACCCGCTTGCCCTGATGCTCGACGTGCGCCGCGTACGCGCCCTCGGCCATGCCGACGATCGGCGCCGAGATGGTCGTGGGATGAATGGTGCCCCAGGGCATTCGGTAGACCGGCGCGGTGTTTCGTTCGAGCCCCTCGGCAGTACCCTCGTTCATCTTCTTGAAGCTCAATACGCGATAAGACGGCACGAACCTGTCCTCGACGACGACGGTGTTGCTGCCAGTGCCGCGAAGGCCGACGACGTTCCAGACGTCGTCGATGCGGTAGTCCTCGCGCGGGACGAGGAACGTCACGAAGTCGACCGGGCGGCCGTCCTTGATGACGGGACCGCCGAGCATCGCCCACGTCGCATGGTCACATCCGGACGACCACTGCCATGCCCCCGACAACCGGTATCCGCCGTCGATGACGGTGCCCGCACCCATCGGCGCGTACGACGACGAGATTCGGACGTCGGTGTCCTGACCCCAGACGTCCTCCTGCGCCTGCTGGGGGAACAGCGCGAGGTGCCAGTTGTGCACACCGATGATCGAGCTGACCCAGCCGGTCGAGCCGCACGCACTCGCGATCTTCTTCACCGCCGAATAGAAGAGAACCGGATCCTCCTCGTATCCACCCCACTGCGACGGCTGCAGCAACCGGAAGAATCCCACTTCCTGGAGCGACTTGACCGTGTCGTCGGGGAGCCGTCGTAGATCCTCGGTGTCCTGCGCACGCTCGCGCAGCGTGGGCAGTAGCGCGTCGAGCCTGTCGAAAACCTCGTGAGTCACCTGAGCCGCCTTCCGTGGATTCCGAAGTCAGACTAGAACACGTTACTGCCGACTGTCGAGAACTGGTTCCACCGCTCTCACTAGCGAGTTGTTGCCCTATTCTATAACGTGTTCTACTGAGTGGGACGAGCAGAAGGAAGGCACGCACATGGCCCGAATCCGTGAGATCGACGTCGGCGAGACCCCCACCCGGTATGCCCGCGGCTGGCACTGCCTCGGCCTGACGAAGACCTTCGCCGACGGCACACCACACGCGATTCATGCCTTCGGGACCAAACTCGTGGTGTTCGCGGACTCGTCGGGAAAGATCGTGGTGCTCGACGGCTACTGCCGCCACATGGGCGGCGACCTCACCCAGGGCACGGTCAAGGGCGACGCAATCGCCTGCCCGTTCCACGATTGGCGCTGGGGAGCGAGCGGCAAGTGCACCGAGATTCCCTACGCCCGACGCGTTCCGCCACTCGCAAGAACCCGAACCTGGACGACGCTCGAGCGCAACGGGCAACTGTTCGTCTGGAACGACGCCGAGGGCAATCCGCCGCCCGACGACGTGACCATTCCGCGTATCGACGGCGCGTACAGTGACGACTGGACCGACTGGACGTGGAACTCGATGGTCATCGAGGGCGCGAACTGCCGCGAGATCATCGACAACGTCGTGGACATGGCTCACTTCTTCTACATCCATTACGCATTTCCGACGTACTTCAAGAACGTCTTCGAGGGCCACGTCGCGTCGCAGTATCTGAACACCAAGGGGCGTCCCGACATCGGCATGGCGTCGCAGTACGGGGGTGACACGCTGCTGAAGTCCGAGGCGTCGTACTTCGGGCCGTCGTACATGATCAATCCACTGATCAACATCTACGGGGGATACGAGGTCAGCAGCGTTCTGATCAACTGCCACTACCCGATCGACCAGAACTCGTTCGTGCTGCAGTGGGGAATCACGGTGAAGAAACCGGAGGGGATCGACGACGCGACCGCGACCAAGCTGGCAGAGAAGTTCACCGAAGGAATCAGCGTCGGTTTTCTGCAGGACGTCGAGATCTGGAAGAACAAGACCAAGATCGACAACCCACTGCTCTGCGAGGAGGACGGGCCGGTGTACCAGCTGCGGCGTTGGTACGACCAGTTCTACGTCGACGTCGCGGACATCACCGAGAAGATGACCGCGCGTTTCGAATTCGAGGTCGACACCACCAAGGCCAACGAGGCCTGGCAGCACGAAGTGGAGGAGAACCTGGCGCGGCAGGCGGCGGAGAAGGCAAATGCCTGATCGGCGGGCAGGAGCGGAACGACCCGGGAAGATGTTCTGGGCGAAAGCGCCTGATTTCGCCGACGATCCCAGCCGCGTCGAGGAAATTCACGCGCAGACAATTCGGGACAAGGAGAACTACCTGGACTCGAGGCTCGCACCGGTCGAATGTCGGACGTGCGGGACGTGTGTTCTGGTGCGCAAGAACAGTGCCAAGCAGACCTCGGTGCAGTGGACGTCCAGGCCGTCGGAGACGTGCCCGGTGTTTCGCGAAGCCGGTGACTCCGCGACGCAGGACTCGTGCCCGCGAATGCAGGAGTCGATCGACGCTGCAGTGCTGGTGGGGCGCATCCCCTGTGCGTAGAAATGTATAGCCCGCTATACATTTCTACTCACGGGGGGCGCAGCCGCCCGCAACTCCAGGGCGATGTCGATCAGCTGATCTTCCTGCCCGCCGACCAACTTTCGCTCTCCGGCGCGCACGAGCAGCTCGGCCGTCGACACCCCGTACCTCTCGGCTTGACGTTCGGCGTGGCGTAGGAAGCTCGAGTAGACCCCGGCGTAGCCCATCATCAGCGCCTGCCGGTCGAGCAAGCACTCCGCGGGCATCACCGGGCGCACGACGTCCTCGGCCGCATCGCAGATCGCGAAGAAGTCGATACCCGTCTCGATTCCGAGTTTGTCGCACACACCGACGAACGCCTCGACGGGCGTATTACCCGCTCCCGCACCGAACCTCCTGGCGCTGCCGTCGATCTGCTGCGCCCCCGCCCGCACCGCACAGATCGAATTGGCCACTGCCAGATCGAGATTCTCGTGCCCGTGGAAGCCGACCTGAGCGTCGTCACCCAACTCCGCGACCAGCGCGGCGACACGATCGGTCACCTGCTCGAGCACGAGAGCCCCCGCCGAATCGACGACGTAGACGCATTGGCAGCCCGCGTCGGCCATGATGCGCGCCTGCTTCGCCAGCACTTCGGGTGGCTGCGAGTGCGCCATCATCAGAAATCCGACGGTCTCGAGTCCGCGGTCACGCGCGAGACCGAAGTGCTGGACGGCGACGTCGGCCTCCGTGCAATGCGTTGCGACGCGGCAGATCGACGCACCGTTACCCTGGGCGGCGACGATGTCGTCCTTGACGCCCAGGCCCGGCAGCATGAGGAACGCGATCTTGGCGTTCTCGGCCGTGGCCGCGGCGACCGAAATAAGTTCCTGCTCGGGTGTTTTCGAAAAACCGTAGTTGAACGACGACCCGCCGAGCCCGTCGCCGTGCGTCACCTCGATGACGGGAACGCCCGCGCCGTCGAGTGCCGAGACGATGGCGCGCGCATCGTCGGCCGTGAACATGTGCCGCTTGTGGTGGGACCCGTCGCGCAGGGACGTGTCGGTCACTCGGATCACGAAATCTTCTCCTTCACGACGTTCTTGGCCACTTCCTCGCCGACGCGCGTCGCCGCCGCCGTCATGATGTCGAGGTTGCCCGCGTACGGGGGCAGGAAGTCGCCCGCACCCTCGACCTCGACGAAGATCGTCACTTTCGCGTACCCACCCGAGATGTCCGACGCGTCGTCGAACTGCGGCTCGTTGAGCAATCGGTACCCGGGCACGTACTCGGCGATGTCGTCGGCCATCCGGTGGATTGATGCGACGATCGCGTCGGTGTCCGCGTCACCCGGAATGGCGCAGAAGATCGTGTCCCGCATGATCATCGGCGGATCAGCTGGGTTCAGGATGATGATCGCCTTCCCACGCCCGGCCCCGCCGATCAGTTCGATGCCTCGACTCGTGGTCTTGGTGAACTCGTCGATGTTCGCCCGTGTCCCGGGCCCCGCGGACAGCGACGCCACCGACGCGACGATCTCGGCATACGGCACGTCCACCACCCGCGACACCGCATGCACCATCGGGATTGTCGCCTGCCCACCGCACGTGATCATGTTGACGTTGGGTGCATCGAGATGTTCGTGCAGGTTGACCAGCGGCACCACCGCGGGCCCGACGGCTGCCGGCGTCAGATCGATCGCACGGATGCCCGCCTCGGCGTAGCGCGGCGCAGCATCGCGATGGACGTACGCCGACGTCGCCTCGAACACCAGATCGGGCTTCTCGTCCTGGGCCAACAACCAGTCGATGCCGTCGGAGCTGGTCTCGAGACCCAGGTCGGCGGCGCGTTTCACTCCTTCACTGGACGGATCGATCCCGATCATCCACCGCGGTTCGACGAATTCCGAACGCTGCAGCTTGTACAGCAAGTCCGTACCGATGTTGCCCGAACCGACGATGGCCGCTGTTGCTGTGGGCACGACGAAACCTCCTACCGATCAATCGAATTCGAGTACGACGGCGCCGAGCCCGGCGAAGTTCGCGCGGAATCGATCGCCCGCCCGCACATCGACGGCCCGCGTGCACGATCCGGGCAGCACGATGTCGCCCTTCTTCAGCCGCACACCGAACCCGTCGACCTTGCGGGCCAACCACGACACCGCGGTCACCGGATTGCCCAGCACCGCGTCGCTCCGCCCCTCCGCGACGCGAAGGTCGTTGCGCAGCAGCACCGCATCGATCGCGGTCAGATCGATGTCCGACGGCGCCACCCGCTGCTCGCCGAGCACGAACCCGGCGGACGACGCGTTGTCGGCAATCGTGTCGGAGAGCCCGATCTTCCAGTCCTTGATCCGACTGTCGATCAGCTCCATCGACGGAGCCACGAACTCGGTCGCCTCCAGCACGTCGTCCGTGGTGCACGACGCACCCGGCAGGTCGGCGCCCAGCACGAACGCCACTTCCACTTCGACGCGGGGGTAGCAGTACCGCGCGGAATCGACCGGACTGTGTTCGAACACTTCCATGTCCGCGAGCAGGTGGCCGTAGTCGGGCTCGTCGACGCCCATCATCTGCTGCATCGCACGCGACGACAGTCCGACCTTGTGCCCCACCACCGCAGCCCCGTCGTCGACGCGTCGTCGAATGTTGATCAGTTGGATCTCGTATGCGTCGACGACGTCGATGTCCGGCTCGTCGCGCGCGATCGGACCGATCGGTGTCCGATTCGTCTCGGCGGCAGCCAATCTGGCCGCGAGTTCAGTGCGCGTCTGCGTCGACAGCATGCCGCTCCCCCATCGCCACGTTGATTCCGGCCCGCCGACCGGAGAAGATGCAGTCCGCGAGCGACAGTCCGCTCACGTACGAGTTCGAACACAGCCCGACGGCCGTGCGGCCCGCGGCGTAGAGGCCTCTGATCGCCTCACCCGCGTCGTCTTTCACTTCGCCTGTGTCCTCGTCGACGACGAGACCGCCGAGCGTGATCATCGGACACGGATTCATCATTCTGCTCAGAGCTCTACCCGCCGGGATGCCCGCGTCGTACACCGTGAACGGCGGTGACGCGATGGGCCGTCGAAAATCGTCGTGCTTACCGAACGGGTCAGGGCTTCCCGACGCGATCGCCGCATTGTGTCGGTCGACCGTCTCACGCAGGCCCCGTGGGTCGATGCCCGCTGCTCGTGCGACCTGCTCGACGGTGCGACCGCGCACTGCAGTGCTGCGCAATCCCGCGTTCTGGACTCGCTGGAACCACATCGCCTGCCGTGGCAGCCGCTTCGCGGCGTCCTTCGCCAGGTCCGCGTCGACGAGCACCCACCCGCGCCCGCGCCCCGTCGTGACGATCGCATGCCCGAGCGCCGCGCCGTACCGTGACTCGTCGACCATGCGTCGACCTGCGCCGTCGATCAGCAACGAACCGAGGAACGGATCGGGTGGCACGATGAACCGCCACGCCGAGACATTGCCCAATTTCGCAGTGGCAGCACCGATCTCGGCCCCCAGTGCGATACCGCTGCCGTCGTCGCCCGCGGTCCCGAGAGCGAGACCGCCGGTGTAATCCGGCGCGTGCTCTTTCATCATCACGCGATCGGCGACGAACCCGCCCGCACTGAGTACGACGCCGCGGCGCGCCTCGATGCGGACGGTCTCGCTGTACTTCTTCTCGATGTGCGCCAGACGCCTCTCGAGCAGGTAACGAAACTGGGGCACGTAGATTCCAGGCTTCGCGGACAGTGCCCCGAGGACTCGATGCACCCGCCGGATGCGCTCCGGCGCGTCGATCAGCGTGCGGCACTCGACACCGCGAACTCGACCGTCCTCGACGAGGAGATCACACACGCGAGTCTGTGGAAGTAACTGCACGCCCGCATCTTTCGCAGTGCGCGCAAGCGGGCCGAACAACATCTTGCCCGACGTCCCCTTGCCCCTCGCGCGATGACCACGCGGCGCGGGCGTCGCGACGGCACGAAATCGGCCCGCCGCTTCGCTGCCCGAGTAGTACAGATAGTGGCGATTGCTCGGATAGGACGTCTTGTACGGACACAGCGTCGGTGAGAACGGCACCCCGCGCGCCGACAGCCAGTCGATCGTCGCGGCGCTTCCGTCGCAGAACCGTCGAAGGGTCTCCGGCGTCACCGCGTCACCGATCTCCTCGGCGAGGTATGCGTACATGTCGTCGACGGAATCCTCGACGCCCGCCTCTCGTTGCACGGCGGTGCCGCCACCCGCGTAGACGACCCCGCCCGAGATGGCGCTCGCACCGCCGCCCGCATACCGATCGACGGCGACGACGTCGGCACCGGCTTCGGCGGCCTCGAGGGCGGCCGCAACACCGGCGGCGCCGTACCCGACGATCACGACGTCGGCGTGCAGATTCCAGGTCACCGACTCACCTCCCGATATCTGGGTCGTTCTTGCAGGCTCCACTCCCGGCATCTGGGTCGTTCCTGCAGGCTCCACTCCTGGCCTCGAAACTGTAACGTGTTTTTGTTCCGACGCCGAGAAGGACGGATTCTTCCTGGCAGAAAGCATGGACTGGCGCGTGTTCAATTCTATAACGTGTTCTACATGATCACGGAGGATTACGACATCGTCGTCGTCGGCAGCGGCGCCGGAGGTATGACGGCCGCACTGACCGCGGCACACCGCGGACTGAGCGTCGTCGTCGTGGAGAAGGCGTCGCACTTCGGCGGCTCGACAGCTCGTTCCGGCGGAGGCGTGTGGATCCCGGGCAACGAGGCGCTGGAGGCGGACGGCGTCGACGACACTCCGGAAGCCGCGCGGGAGTACCTGCACTCCATCATCGGCGACGTCGTGTCCAAGGAACGAATCGACACCTATCTGGAACGCGGGCCGGAGATGCTGAGCTTCGTCCTGAGGCATTCCCCACTGAGAATGCAGTGGGTGCCCGGTTATTCGGACTACTACCCGGAGGCGCCGGGCGGCCGCGTCGGCGGGCGTTCGGTCGAACCCACCCCGTTCGACGCGTCGTGCCTGGGCCCGATGATCGAGCAGCTCGAGCCCGACTACGGCAAGGCCCCTCTGAATGTCGTGCTCACCCAGGCCGATTACCGAACGATCAACCTTCTGCGACGCCATCCCAGCGGCATCGCGCGGGTGGGCCGCGTCGGAATGCGTTGGCTTCGAGCCAAACTCACGGGACAGCATCTCCTCGGGCGCGGCCAGGCGTTGGCCGCAGCTCTGCGAGCAGGTCTGCTCGACGCCGGCGTGCCGGTTCTGCTCGGCACCGCGATGACCGATCTCGTCGTCGAGGACGGACAGGTGCGCGGAACCGTCTGCGGCGAGCGAACTTTCATGGCTCGGAAAGGCGTCGTCCTCGCGTCGGGAGGATTCGAACACAACGAGGAGATGCGCACGAAGTACCAGCGTCAACCCATCGGAACCGAGTGGACCGTGGGCGCGAAAGCCAACACCGGCGACGGTATCCGCGCAGGGCAGAAACTCGGAGCAGCAACCGATCTGATGGACGACGCGTGGTGGGGACCGTCGATACCCCTCACCGGCGGCCCGTGGTTCTGCATCGCCGAACGCACGCTACCGGGCGGCATCATGGTGAACGCATCGGGACGCCGGTTCCTCAACGAGGCCGCCCCGTACGTCGAGGCGGTGCATCGGATGTACGGCGGCGAGTACGGCGTCGGCGACGGGCCGGGCGAGAACATTCCGACGTGGATGATCATCGACCAGCGCTACCGCGACCGCTACATATTCGCCGGACTGCAACCAAAGAAGCGTTTCCCGTCCCGCTGGCTGAAAGCCGGGGTGGTGGTCGAGGGGTCCACCATCACCGAACTCGCGGAGAAAACGGGTCTTCCAGCCGAGAACCTGACCGCAACGATCCAGCGCTTCAACGGTTTCGCGCGCACCGGCGTCGACGAGGACTTCGGACGCGGCGACAGTGGCTACGACAAGTACTACGGGGACCCGACCAACACACCGAACCCCAGCCTCGGAGCGCTCGACAAACCACCGTTCTACGCGGTGAAGATGGTGCCCGGCGATCTCGGCACCAAGGGCGGACTCGTCACCGACGCGGACGCTCGCGTTCTTCGGGACGACGGCAGCGTCATCGACGGGCTGTATGCCGTCGGCAATGCCAGCGCGCCGGTCATGGGTCACACCTACGCCGGGCCCGGCGCGACGATCGGGCCTGCGATGACGTTCGCGTACCTCGCGGTCCTCGACATGGCGGGACGGGACATGGCAGGAAGGGATCACCGGTGATCGATCCGTCGGTCGCGATCGGCGCCGAGCTGCCGGCGCAGCACTTCTCGTGGACCGCGCGCGATGTGCAGACCTATCACCTCGCACTCGGTGCGGGCAGTCGACCGACCGACGGCGACGAACTGCACTACCTCGACGACGCCGGGCCACAGGTGCTTCCGACGTTCGCGACCGTCGCGGCGACCTTCCATGCGACGGATGCGCCGCGCGTGCAGTTTCCTGGCATCGACATCGACTTGGCGAAGGTGGTGCACGGAACACAGGAGATCACCGCGCTCGGCGCGATACCGCCTGCAGGAGAGGCGTGTTCGATCACCCGGATCACCGAGGTATGGGACAAGGGCAAGGCCGCGGTGATCGTGCAGGAAACGACCACGACCACTCTCGACGGAATCGCCCTGTGGCGTGCACGGTCGTCGATCTTCGCCCGAGGAGAAGGCGGCTTCGGCGGCGAGCGAGGACCGTCGCCGTCGGTCGCCGTGCCGAATCGCGAAGCGGATGTCGTGCTCGACGTGCCGACCCTTCCCCAGCAGGCATTGATGTACCGCATGTGCGGAGACCGCAATCCGCTGCACTCCGACCCCGAGTTCGCGCTGGCCGCAGGGTTTCCCGCGCCGATACTGCACGGCCTGTGCACCTACGGCATGGTCTGCAAGGCCGTCACCGACGGCGTACTCGGTGGCGACGCCGGAGCCGTCGAGCATTTCGGGGCCAAGTTCGCCGGCGTCGTCTACCCCGGCGAGACGCTGACGTGCCGAATCTGGGACGACGACGGTCGCTACCTGGCCCATGTGACCGTCCGTGACCGCGGCGACGCACCCGCCCTGACCGATGTCGTGACGACCACCCGCTGACACCTACCGATCGGACGCCACACCATGCCCGAGCTCACCCGTCGCCAATTCATCGCCGCAGGCGCAGGCGCCGTCGCCCTCACGTCCGTGATGCGCGCGGTACCCGTCGACGCCGCCCCGTTCGGTAGCTCCGACGCGACTCTCCCTGCGCCACCGAACTTTCCTCCCGGCATTCCTCTGTACCAACAGCGGTACCAGAACTGGTCCAAGGAAATCGTGCGCGATGCCGTGTGGACGTGCTCACCGACGACGCCGGACGACGTTGTCACACTTGCCAACTGGGCGCATGCCCATGGGTATCGGATTCGGCCGCGAGGCGCGATGCACGGCTGGACCCCGTTGACGATCGTGAACGGAGAGAACCTCGACCGCATCGTCCTCGTGGACACGACGGTTCATCTGAACGGCGTCGCCGTCGACCCGTCGGCCTCGACGGTCACCGCAGGGGCGGGCGCCACGATCGAGGCGATGCTTCAGCAGCTCGAGGACAACGGACTGGGGTGGGTCAGCGTCCCTGCGCCTGGCGTGTTGACCGTCGCGGGAGCGCTGGCCGTCGACGCGCACGGTGCCGCCGTCCCGGCCGACGGTGAAACACCCACTCCCGGAACGACGTACGGGTCGCTGAGCAATCTCGTCACCTCGCTGACGGCGGTCGTGTGGGACGGAACCGCGTACGCGCTGCGGACGTTCGACCGGTCGGATCCCGAGATCACACCCCTGCTCACCCATCTCGGGCGCGCTTTCCTGACCTCGGTGACGATGCAGGCCGGAGCCAACACCCGTCTGCGATGCCAGAGCTACACCGACATTCCGTGGCGTGGGATGTTCTCTGCGCCAGCGGCTTCGGGACGTACCTTCGAAAGCTATCTGAATCGAACCGGACGCGTCGAAGCGATCTGGTACCCGTTCACCGAGAACCCGTGGCTCAAGGTGTGGTCCGTCAGCCCGACGAAGCCGCCGGAGTCGCGAGAAGTGAACGGCCCGTACAACTATCCGTTCTCCGACAACCTGCCGGAGGCTGCATCCGATCTCATCGGGCAGTTGACTGCCGGAAACACCTTCATAGCGCCGGCTTTCGGTCAGGTCTACTACGGAACGACGGTGGCGGGCTTGGCCGCAACGGGGTCGTCGGACCTGTGGGGCTGGGCGAAAGACCTCCAGTTCTACATCAAACCGAGCACACTGCTGCTCACCGAGGGTGGCGGCGCCGTCATCACGAGTCGCGGACGCGTCGCACAGGTGGTACACGACTTCGCCGAGTGGTTCCACGAACGCGTCACGTACTACCAGTCCATCGGGCAGTACCCGATCAACGGACCCGTCGAGATCCGGTGCTGCGGTATGGACGACCCGGCCGACGTCGTCGTCGACTCCGCGGGCCCGCCGACCATCTCCGCGATGCGTCCGCGTCCGGATCATCCCGAGTGGGACACCGCGGTGTGGCTCAACGTCCTGGGCGTTCCTGGCACGCCGGGTATGTTCGCGTTCTACCGGGAGATGGAACAGTGGATGCGCTCGTACTACACCGGGTGGGCCACCTTCCGCCCCGAGTGGTCCAAGGGATGGGCATTCGGTGCGGAACTGCCGTACCAGGATCGAACCGTCATCGGCACCACCCTGCCGAACACCTACCGCGAGGGCGTCCCGGCGTCGGAGAACTGGGACACCGCCCGCGCCACCTTCGACTCGCTCGATCCGCACCGGATCTACAGCAACACCTTCATCGACCAGTTGCTGCCGTAGTGCGTGTGGCAGGGTGGGCACTTCCCCACCCTTAGGTCTCTTCCGACTCGGCCGCAGAAGGTGAAACGTCGGACGTGCACCACCGAACCACCTCACGAAGGACTGTTTCCCATGCGCTCCACCATCGCCGCGGTCGCGATCGTCGCGAGTTCGCTCGCTGTCGGGTCGGGCATCGCAGGCGCGACAGAAGTCCATTCGACGTCGACGCAGGACGGCAACGCCGTCTACATCACCACCGGTCCGTCCGACCGCTGCCAGTCGTTCGCCGACGACGCCAACCGTGCCCTGTCGTCCGGTGACAGCGCGGGCGCTCGGCAGATCGCCGACTCCGCGCAGGCACAGGACTGCACGCTGATGCTCGTCGTCCCCTAGAACTGCCACCCACCCACATCGATGGACCGCCACAGCCGGTAGACGACTACCGCGCGCCATCGATGCCGGTATCTCCCCGTCGTGACTCCCGATAGGGAAGGATGCACCGGGTGAGATGGTGGTGGTACCCGGCGCTGGGAACGAGTGCGTGCGTCGGATACTTCGTTCTCCCTGCAGGCAGCGTGTCCGCGTCGATCTACCTCGTGGTCGCAGTGTCCTCGGTGATCGCGACGATCATCGGCATCAGGGTCAATCGGCCGACATCGGTTCGAGCATGGTCGTCGATCGCAGCTGGGATCGGACTGTGGGCACTCGGTGACGCCACCTACTACTGGACCTCCGAGACGACGGGAACGGTACCTGTGCCGTCGGCGGCGGATCCCGTGTATCTCGTCGGGTACGCGTTTCTCGCGGCCGGACTGTTCTGCCTGGTTCACACGGGATGGAGACGCGGCGAACTGAGCCACGTCGCGAACAGCAGCATCGTCATGATCGCTTTCGGGCTCCTGATGTGGGTGTTCGTCGTCGATTACGACGCCGTCGACGTATCCACAGCCGCCGGAATCGTCGGGGTCGTCTACCCGGCGATGAGCGTGTTCCTACTCGGCCTGCTCGTGCATTTCATCGGCGGCATCCAGTGGCGCAGCGCGTCGTTCCGGTTGCTGACCGCGGCGCTCCTCGCGACCATGCTCGCCGACATCGCGTCGAGTGTCGCGTCGGTGGCGAGTTCGCGCAACGCAAGCGCGTGGGCCGAAGCCGGATATCTGGCCTTCTACGTTCTCGCCGGCGCCGCCGCGCTACATCCGTCGATGCGCACGCTCGTACCGTATGCGCGAACCGCGGGTTCGTCGACGCGTCTCGCCGCGTCCTTCAACGCGCCCGCCGTCGCCGTATTGACGTTGGCCGCACTCGTGCCGCCGGTCGCCATGGCGCTTCTGCTGTACCGCGGCACACCCATCGTCGAATGGGGTTGGGGCATCGTGCTGTGCGCCTCCCTGCTGGTGTGCCTCGTGTTCGTTCGAGTGATCGACCTGCTGCGGTTGCTGCACCAACAGACACAGTCGCTTCGGTCCGTCGCGGAGACCGACACACTGACCGGGCTGCTCAACCGCCGTGGCCTGCAGGTGTGGATGGACACTCCACGGCACACGACGAAGCGTCTCGCGCTGCTGCTTCTCGACATCGATCGGTTCCAGGAAATCAACGACACGTTCGGACCCGAGATCAGCGACGAGGTCCTGTGCGTCGTCGCCGACCGCCTCGTGAGCGCCGTCGGGAGCCGTGGAGCGATCGGACGCGTCGGCGCCGACGAATTCGCCCTGGCCCTGCGCGCCGACGAACGTGAAGCCATGGCGATCGCGGAGTCGATGATCCGATCGCTGAGGGAGTCCGTCGCCGTCCGCCACACCACGCTGCTCGTCGAAGCGAGCGTCGGCGTCGCGTTCGCACACGACGACCCCAGCAGCGGCGACGCAGGCTCCGACGGGTTGATTCAGCGCGCACGTCTCGCAGTGCATTCGGCCAAGACGGTCCAACCGCGCATCGCCCGGTACGACACCTCGATGGATCGAGACAACAGCACGCAGCTGCTCTTGCTCAGCGACCTGACCGCTGCGCTCGACGCAGGACACCTCGAGCTGTACTACCAACCGCAGGTCGACCTGCAGACCATGGCCACGACGGGCGTCGAGGCGCTCCTCCGGTGGAACGACCCCGACCGCGGCGTCATGGAACCTCACCGGTTCCTCCCGATGGCCGAACGCACCGGTCTGATTCGGCCGCTCGCCGAATTCGTTCTCACCGAGGCGCTTTCGCAGCGGCAGCAGTGGAGTCGGAGCGGTCTCGACGTCACCGTGTCGATCAACCTGTCCACCCGCAATCTGCTCGACACCGAGCTGATCGACCAGGTCCGTCGGGCTTTGTCCGTCACCGACAGTCGCGGCGAAAACCTGACGATCGAGATCACCGAGACCGTTGCAATGGCAGATCCGCCCGTCGCGATCGAGGCGATGCACGGTCTTCGGGAACTGGGCGTCACCCTCGCGATCGACGACTACGGCACCGGATACAGCTCGCTCGCCTATCTTCAGCGCCTGCCGGTACAGCAGTTGAAGATCGACAAGACCTTCGTCCGAGACATCGATTCGACTCTCGCGCATCGCGTCATCGTGCAGTCGACGATCGACCTCGCCCGCACCCTCGGGCTCACCGTGACGGCGGAGGGCGTCGAGAACCGTGAGACGCTGCTCGAACTACGCTCGATGCAGTGCACCACCGCACAGGGATATCACCTCGGACATCCGGTTCCCGGCAACGAGATCCCGGCACGCGTGGCCGCATTGCACGGTGAACTGAAGGAACTGGCGACACGACCATGACCGACTTGTCTTCCCCGTCCCCGATGTCTCTGTACTCGGCCATCGCCTCGCGCCGCGACGTGAGAGCCGAATTCAGCGGAGACCGCATCGACGACGGCGTCCTCCGGCGCATTCTGTCGGCGGCGCACCAGGCTCCCAGTGTCGGCAACACGCAACCATGGGACTTCGTCGTCGTCCGCTCATCCGACACGTTGTCGACGTTCGCGACACACGTGCAGGAACAGAGGTGCGCATTCGCCGACTCGCTCCCTCCGGATCGACGCGCGACGTTCGACCCGATCCGAATCGAAGGCATCGAGACGAGTGGCACCGGCATCGTCGTCACTTACGATCCGTCGCGCGGTGGTCGACACGTACTCGGGCGCGCTACCGTCGACGACACCGGATTGTTCTCGGCGGTGCTCGCCATCGAGAATCTGTGGCTCGCAGCCGTTGCCGAGTCCATCGGCGTCGGCTGGGTGTCGTTCTACGACGAGGCGTTCCTGACCGAGCTGCTCGACATCCCCGATCCCGTGAGGCCGATCGCGTGGTTGTGCGTCGGACCGGTCACCGAGCTTCAGCGCGTCCCCGATCTCGAGCGGTTCGGGTGGCGACGCGGTCGCCCGCTCGACGACGCCATACATCACGAGAAGTACCGCGGCGAGTCGCACTGAGTCGGATCGGCGCAGCGTCGCACCGGGCAGTCACCGCCGTCACGGGGCCTCGACCGGGTACAGGTCGTCGACCCGCTGCTCGTCGAGAATCCAGCGGTCGACGTCTTCCAGCGGCTCGGCGGTGAGCTCGGCAGGAGCCGCATGGGTGCCCGTGATGGGTTCGGTGCGCGCGGCGGGTTCGGTACGCGCGGGGGGTTCGGTACGTGTGACGGGTTCGGGACGCGCGATCGGTGCCGTGACTCGATCGGCGTCCGGGTGTTGCGAGACAGCAGGTTTCACGGGAAACTGCTCGAATTCGTTCCACGACAACGGTTCCGCCGACTGTTCGACGTCTGTTTCCGGTGTTCGCGACGGAATTCGCACCAGTATTCCGAGCCCGTGCGTCGCCGCCAGCAGACTCACGGGCGCAACGGTCGCGATGGCTGCGGACAGCGCGGGATGCAGGACGCCCGCGTGAGAGATGAACGCATGCAGCGCATTTGCGCCGATACTCACCAGCGCCGCGATGACCAGGACCCACCAGAAGAAGCGTCGACCACTGCGTTGCTCCTCGAACTGCGCCAGCGTGATGACCGAGATGGTCGCCTGCAGGATGGTGCCGTCGACGATGACGGGCCACAGCCAGGACAGACTACGCGGCACACCCGCCATGGTGGCCAGATCCCACAGCGCAGCGAAACTCAGGACGAACGACGCGATGCCGATGACCGTGGTGATGACGACCGCACTGACGAGCGTTGCGCGTAGGACCTTGTTCATGGGTCGACATCTTGCAGGACCCCACCGACAAGGTCAGGAGTGGAGCCCGCGGAATGACCCGACATACGGGTCGAGACTCAGGCCGGCGTCGATTCCGTGCGGTAGTAGTCGGCGCGATCGTGAGCAGACATGCCGCCCCACACGCCGTAGGGTTCGTTGGCCGACAACGCGTGCGACCTGCATTGTGCGAGAACGGGACAGCGTCCGCAGACAGCCTTGGCCTTTTTCTCACGCAGCGCGCGCGCTCGGCCGCGTTCGCCTTCCGGATGGAAGAAGACCGAGGAATCGTAGCCGCGGCACAACCCGTGAAGTTGCCAATCCCACACGTCGGCACACGGAACCGGAAGTTCGACCGGCCGAGAGGGTGCACCTCTCACCATGGATGTCTCCTCATCACTCGAGCGCCGACTCGAATTCGTGATCAGCCTGCTACACGGCCAGTGCCGTGAACCAGTTCACTATCTCCGATTCGACATACTTTTCGCAAGACAATCATTCATTTGTAATACGTAAAAACCAGCGCCGCTGCTTCATTCAGCACCGGCCTTGTCGCCGAACCGACTTTCCACTTCGGCGATGATCGCGGCCGCGACATCGGCCGGAGGCGGACCCACGTCGATGACGATTGCCTGCTCGTCGGGTTCGATCGGCTCCAACGTCGACAATTGCGTGTCGAGAAGCGAACTCGGCATGAAATGGTCCATGCGCGCATTGAGTCGCCCGCTGATTCGGTCCCGCGATCCGGCAAGGTGCACGAACACCACATTCCCGTTCGAGCCATTTCTCAACACATCTCGGTAACTGCGTTTCAGAGCCGAACACGTGACGATTCCCGGTTCACCCGCGGCGGTGTGCGCCCTGATCCAGTCGGCGATCTTCTCGAGCCACGGCCATCGATCCTCGTCTGTCAGTGGAACGCCCGACGCCATCTTCTCGACGTTCGACGCCGGATGCAGATCGTCGCCTTCTTCGAGATCCCACTTCAGAGCGCCCGCGAGAATGCCTGCGACAGTGGACTTTCCCGAGCCGGAGACGCCCATCAGAACCAGAACGGGGTATGCGGAGCTCACGTCAGATCACCACGCTCGACGCCGGCACGCCGCCAGGCCTGCCACCGAGTTCACGCATTCCACCACGCTCCATGTCTTCGGGTTCTGCTCGACGGTTGTACCCAGAAATTTTCGGGCCAACCAGAACTCGCCGTCGTTCGTGTGCCACGAGTGCGCCGAGGCCGGCGGCGACGATGTTCGCGGTCGTAGAGACGGGCAGGTGAAGTGTCGGCAGGGCGGCGAGCGCGACGCCCCCGAGACGAACGGCTGACGCGGCGGGATCGCCCGCAGCCTGGGCAGGTGCTGTGAACATGTTCGCTTCCGTATCGAGAGGTGGTGTAGCCCGTGCCTGCACGGTGATGCGGCTCACTATGCCTAATCATATGTCGATTGGCAAGAGCTAGCTTGATTCATACTATGAATGCGGCGGATGCGTGGTCCGTGGCACGATCGTCCGGTGGCAACCGAAACGGGGTCGGAGTTTCTGCAGTTGCACGATTCCGTCCTGGAGAAGCTAGGACTGGACATCGTGGGCGGCACCGTGCCCGCGGGCACGAGAATTTCGGCCGACGACGTCGCCGCACGTTTCGAGGTGTCACGCACCGTCGTGCGTGAGGTGGTCCGGGTACTGCAATCCCTCGGCCTGTTGACCGTGCGCCGACGCGTCGGAATCACGGTCCAGAGCTCCGACCAGTGGAACTCGCTCGATCCGCTCGTGATCCGCTGGCAGCTCGCCGGGCCCAATCGAGCCGAGCAGTTGTCGATTCTCAGCGAGGTGCGATCGGGCATCGAGCCGCTGGCGGCGCGACTGGCCGCCGAGCGAGCGACCCCCGAACAGTGCGGACAGCTGACGGCCGCGGTCATCGGAATGTCGGCCACATCGCGAGCCGCGGATTCCGACGCGTACCTGGCGCACGATTCCGACTTCCACCGCACGTTGCTGGCCGCGTCGGGAAATCCGATGCTGCGGTCGATGTCCGACATCATCGTCGAAGTGCTCGCCGGCCGGACCCGTCACGATCTGATGCCGCATCGAGCCGATCCGGAGGCCGTTCGCTTGCACGGCCTCGTCGCGTCGTCGATTCAGGCGGGCGACGCCGCGGCGGCCGAGGCAGCGATGTTCGAGATCGTGACCGAATCGTCGACCGCGATGCTGGCTAACGATGCTGGGACAGAACAAGACCCGACGTAGGTACGCCGGTTCCCGCGGTCACGAGCACGTGGTCGACGTCCGATACCTGATTGACCGACGTGCCGCGAATCTGGCGTACTGCCTCCGCGATTCCGTTCATTCCGTGGATGTAGGCCTCGCCCAGCTGCCCGCCGTGCGTGTTGAGCGGCAGTCGCCCGCCGAGTTCGATGGCCCCGTCGGCGACGAAGTCCTTCGCTTCGCCGCGTCCGCAGAACCCCAACTCCTCCAACTGCATCAGCACGTAGGGCGTGAAGTGGTCGTAGAGAACCGCGGTCTGCATGTCCGACGGCCCGAGCCCGGACTGCGCCCACAATTGATCTCCGACGAGCCCCATCTCGGGTAGACCTGTCATCGCATCCCGGTAGTAACTGGTCATGATGTACTGATCCGCGCCGCTCCCCTGCGCCGCGGCGGTGACGACCGCTGCCGGATGTGGCAGGTCCCGCGCGCGTTCGACCGACGTCACGACGAGGGCGACACCGCCGTCGGATTCCTGGCAGCAGTCCAGCAGGTGCAACGGTTCGGCGATCCATCGCGAGTTCTGATGGTCGTCCAACGTGATCGGCTTTCCGTGGAAGAAAGCAGCAGGGTTGTTCGCTGCGTGTGCGCGGTCGGCAACCGCAACGCGTCCGAAATCCCCGCTCGTCGCGCCGTAGACGTGCATGTAGCGACGCGCGATCATCGCCACCATCGACGCGGGCGTGCCGAGCCCGTGCGGATACGACCACCCGGCATCGACGCCCGACGATGTCGGGACCTGCGCGAGATGCGCTGCAACCTGGCCGAAGCGAGCGCCCGACCGTTCGTTGAACGCGCGATACGCGACGACGACGTCCGCGACACCCGTCGCAACAGCCATCGCGGCCTGCTGGATCGTTGCGCACGCGGCACCGCCGCCGTAGTGAATGCGGCTGAAGAACGTCAGATTCGGGATGCCGACGGCCCTCGCGACGGCCGTCTCCGTGTTGGTGTCCATCGTGAACGTCGTCAGGCCGTCGACGTCGTCGGGACTCAATCCCGCGTCGTCCAACGCCGCGGTCACGGCCTCTGCAGCCAGTCGAAGTTCGCTGCGCCCGGAGTTCTTGGAGAAGTCGGTCGCACCGACCCCGACGATCGCGGCTCTGCCGGACAACGCGTTCATGCCAGCCTCACCGTCGCGACGATGTGGTCCCCGAGGGAGTCCTTCCCGACGACGTCGACGGTGACCTCGCCGTCCTCGACCTTCGTGACACTCCCCGACAACGTCAGCGTGTCGTACGCATACCAGGGCACACCGAGTTTCAGAGCGATCGAACGCAGCACGACCGACGGACCGGCCCACTCGGTGACGAACCGCTGAACGAGTCCCGTATCGGTGAGGATGTTGACGAAGATGTCCTTCGATCCGCGCGCGACGGCTTTGTCGCGGTCGTGGTGAACGTCCTGAAAGTCCCTCGTGGCCAACGCAGTCGACACGACGAACGTGGGATCCGCCGTGATCTGCAGTTCCGGCAGCACGTCACCGACCGACGCGATCATCCGACTGCCCGCCAGACCGGTAGCGTGAGATCGTCGTCGATCCGAACGAATTCGACCTGTACCGCAGAACCGATTGCGACATCGGACGGTTCGACTCCCCGCAACTCTCCGAGCATTCGCACCCCTTCCTCGAGTTCGACGAGCGCGACGACGAACGGCAGTGTCCGGCCCGGCACCGCGGGCGCATGATGAACGACGTAGCTGAACACCGTCCCCTTACCGCTCGCAACGACGTAGTCGACGGGCTTGCTCTTGTCCTGCCAGATCGCCGGAATCGGCGGGTGCCGGAGCGAGCCGTCCTGCACCCGTTGCATTCTCAATTCGCCGATCTTCGTTCCCTCCCAGAAGAATTCGGTCTCCTGCGAGGCGACCGGTCGAATCCGATCGGAGGGGACCGCCGAGGCGTCGGAGGCCGCCGGCGCGAACTTGAGGACCCGAAACACCATGTCCGCGACAGGTTCTTCCCCGACGTACCACGTGTTCAGTACCGTCACGAACCACCCGAGCCCGAGGCCGGTCTTCTTCGGTCCGACGACGGTGTCGAGTCGAGACCGCAGTGAAACCTCTTCTCCCAAGCGGAGATAGCGATGGTAGGTCTGCTCGCAGTTCGTCGCGACGATCGACGTGAAGCCCGCGTCGTCGAGAATGTCCATGATCCGGCCGAGCGGGTCGTCGCCCGATCGCGGTCGGTGCAGCCCGCCCATCGTCCACACCTGCGCCATCGCGGGCGGAGCGACGACGCCGTCGTGACCGGCGGCACGTGCAGCGCCGGCGTCGACGTAGATGGGGTTGGTGTCGCCGATCGCCTCGACCCAGTTGTTGATCATCGGCTGATTGATCGGGTCGCGTCCGTGACGTGGTGACGACTCACCCTCGGCAGCAATCTTTTTCGCGGCCTCCAGAATCTCCTCGCTCATCGGATCACCCGGGGCAATCCGAGGCCCGCGGTCGCGATCAGCTCGCGCATCACTTCGTTGACGCCGCCGCCGAACGTGATGACGAGGTTGCGCTTGACCTGTTTGTCCAACCACGTCATGAGGTGCGCGGTGTCGGCGTCCGTCGGATCGCCGTACCGTCCGACCATCTCCGTCGCGAGCCTGCCCACTCGCTGGACACGTTCCGTGGCGAACACCTTCGTGGCCGACGCGTCGGCGATGTCGACGGCGTCGCCGCCGCTGGACGCGACCTGCCAGTTCAGCAGTTCGTTGATGCGAGACGTGGCGTGGATGTCGCCCAGCGCTCGTCGCACGTCGGGTTCGCCCAGCAGATCGTGCGCGTGCGCCCACTCGCGCACCCGTTCGTACAGACCTGCGATGCGACCGGCCGGTCCGAGCATGACCCGTTCGTGGTTCAGCTGCGTCGTGATCAGTCGCCAGCCCTCGTTCTCCTCGCCCACCCTCATGTTCACCGGCACACGAACATTCGAGTAGTACGTGGCGTTGACGTGATGGGCGCCGTCACACGTGATGATGGGTGTCCACGAATAGCCGGGGTCGGTCGTGTCGACGATCAGCATCGAGATTCCGCGGTGGCGCGAATCCGCAGGCCCGGTGCGCACCGCGAGCCAGATGTAGTCGGCGTCGTGGCCACCCGTGGTGAAGATCTTCTGGCCGTTCACGATGTACTCGTCACCGTTGCGCACCGCCGTCGTGCGCAGCGATGCGAGGTCGGTGCCCGCGTCCGGTTCGGTGTACCCGATCGCGAAGTGCACGTCGCCCGCGAGAATCGCCGTCAGGAACTTGTCCTTCTGGGCGTCGGTTCCGTACTTCTGCAGAGTGGGCCCGACGGTCTGCAGCGTGACCGCGGGTAACGGAACGTCTGCTCGCGCAGCCTCGTTCACGAAGATCGACTGTTCGACCTCACCGAAACCGCGGCCACCGAACTCCTTCGGCCATCCGACTCCGAGCCAGCCGTCGGAACCAAGTTGCTTGACGATGCGGCGGTAGGTCGGACCATGCCGTTCGGTCATCATGGTCTCGGCGTCGGCTTCGCTGACGAGATCGGCGAAGTAGTGCCGCAACTCGGCCTGCAGTTCGGTCTGCTCTTCGGTCAGTTCGACGAACATGCCGCCCCCACGAGGTCGAGTCGATACGAAGCTCCGCCGACGAAGCGAGCGAGATCCTGTGCAGCCGAGAAGTATCGGTGCATCGGGTACGTGGCGTCGACGCCTACCCCGCCGTGCAGGTGATGGCACATCTGCATGGCCGTCGGTAGTTCGTTCGCGATCCAGTACGCGAGCACGTCGCTGTCGTCGCCGGGGCTGTTCGTCGACGCCTGCCATGCGACCGACGCGGCCGCGACGTGCAGCGTTCGGGCGGTGACGTAGACATCGGCGATCTCGCCTGCGACCGCTTGGAACGTCGCCAACGGTTTGCCGAACTGACGACGATGCGCGAGGTGGCGCGCGGTGAGGTCCACTGCGCCTGCCGCGAGACCGTCGGCCACGGCGCCGATCGCCGCGAGTGCGCACCGGTGCAGCCCCGCAAGATCGTTCGTGACGAATTCACCTGCAGTCCTGTCGAATTCGACAGCGTACTCGGGATCGTCGCCGGACGCGGGAGTGCGCGTCACGTGGACACCGTCCGCGGCCGGGTCGACCAATACGACACCCGACGACGTCGGCACCAGAATGCGGCTCGCGTGCTCAGCGTACGGAACGGCGATCTTCTTGCCGGTGATGCGGAGGCCGTCGCCGTCCTGTTCGGCTTTCGTCGAGGGCCGCGTCGGGAAAGCACTGCCCGGTTCCATCAGTGCGGCTGTCAGGATGCAGCCCGGCGTCACGATGCGTTCGACGAGACTCGGATCGGCCAGCGTGACAAGCGGAACGATGCCGAATCCGATCGTCGCGAGCTCCGGGCCGACTGCCGCCGCCGCGGCGAGTTCGGTGAGCACGGCCGCCGCGTCGAGCACCCCGAGACCGTCACCGCCCAGCGATTCCGGGAGCAGCATCGAGAACAGACCCGCGTCCGCCATCGCGTCGTGAAGATTCGGCTCGCCGCGCGCGAGCAGCGCAGTGACCATCTCGGCCACGGTCGTCTGGGTCTCTTCTCTCGCGAAATCCACGTTCGAGTACCTGCCTACCGTCGAAGGAAACGAGTAGAACGTGTTCTATTTTTAACACCGATCGGTGTGGCTGCGCCACCCGGGCGCGGATAGTTGATCTCTGGACCGACTATCCGCGCACGGGCCGCGAAGCCGCACTACCGCGGCAGACCGAGAATCCGCTCGGCCGCGACGGTCTTCAGAATCTGGGTCGTACCACCCGCGATCGACAGGCAGCGCGTCAGCAACATCTCCTTCGCGAGCGGTCCTTCGACCGCGCCCGCACGTCCGGCGGCCTCCAGGGCGAACTCGGCCAGGTCCTGCCGGTGCACGACGCCGACGAGTTTGGCGACGCTCGATTCCGGACCCGGATCCTGACCGCCGAGGCGTCGTAACGCGGTGCGAAGTTCGAGGACCGAGCCGACCTGGCCCTCCGCGATGAGGCCGCCCAGCCGGTCGCCCAGCACCGCGTCGTCGGCGTCGTTCGTCGCGGTGATCGCGTCCTCCAGCGCCGAACCGAGGGCAGATCCGCTGCTCATCGCGACCCGCTCGTTGGCGAGCGTCGTCCGAGCGAACCGCCACCCGTCACCCGGCCGCCCGACGAGGCAGTCGTCGGGAACGACGACGTCGTCGAGGAACACCTCGTTGAAGACGGCGTCGCCGGTGATCTCCCGCAACGGTTCGATGCGAATACCGGGCGTGCGCATGTCGACGAGGAAATAGCCGATCCCCTTGTGCTTGGGTGCATCGCGATCGGTGCGGGCCAGGCAGATCGCCCAGTCCGCGTCGCGCGCGAGCGAGGTCCAGATCTTGTGCCCGCGCAACCGCCAGCCGCCGTCGACCTGCGTGGCGGTCGTGCGCAGCGACGCGAGGTCCGATCCCGCCTCAGGTTCGCTGAACAGCTGGCACCACGTGATGTCGCCGCGCAACGTCGGCCGCGCGAATCGGTCGATCTGCTCGGCGGTTCCGTGCTCGAGGATCGTCGGCACGGCCCACCACCCGATGACCAAGTCCGGAGCCGACAGACCGGCCGACGCAAGTTCCTCGGCGACGAGCAGCTGCTCGGCTGCTCCCGCATCCCGGCCGTAGGGGCTCGGCCAGTGCGGAGCCGCCAAGCCGGACTCGGCCAGCGCGACGCGTGGATCGTCGGCACGGGAGATCGCGTCGACCTCGACTCTGACTGCGTCGCGTACCTCGGCCGTGTCGCCGAGATCGACCGCGAGCTGACGTCGCACGCCGGCACGCGACAGCTCGGTCACCCGTCGGCGCCACCACGACGCGCCTCCCAGCAGCTGCCGCAGCGACAGCGCCCGACGCAGGTAGAAGTGCGCGTCGTGCTCCCACGTGAAGCCGATTCCGCCCAACACCTGAATGCAATCCTCGGCCGTCGCGACGGCCGCGTCGACACACACCGCGGCGGCGACGGCGGCAGCGAGAGCGAATTCGGCCGTGTCCGTGTCGGCCGCAACGGCGGCGTCCCACGCTGCAGCCCGTGCCTGCTCGACGCGGCACAACATGTCGGCGCACAGATGCTTGATCGCCTGGAAGCTGCCGATCGCGGCGCCGAACTGCTCGCGCGTCTTCGCGTGGTCGACGGCGGTTCGCAGACACCAGCCCGCGACGCCTGCGGCCTCGGCCGCGTACAGCGTCACAGCGAGATCGCGGACGTGATCGACATCGACGTCGCGCACCACCCGAGCCGGCGCCGCGGTGAGCGTCAACCTCCCGACCGGCGTGCTGCGGTCGACGCCAACCATCACCTCGACTTTCACGCCGGGGGCGTCCGCGGCGACGAGACACCACCGCTCCCCGGCGTCGGTCGAAGCAAGAACCAGAACGTCGACGCCGTCCGCGAGGCCGGACACGACGTCGAACTGCCCGTCCAGCACGAGCACGCCGTCCTGACTTCGGCTCGTGGCCCTCTCGGGCGGCAGCACGAGCGCACACGGGCCGTCACCCGCTCCGACGATCGCCGACACGGCCGTCGCCACGACGGGTCCCCCGACGAGGCCCGCGCCGATCTCCTCGACCATCGCGGCCAGGTCGACGACGGTACCGCCCGCCCCGCCTGCATCATCGGGCACCGCGACCGAGAACACGCCGAGCTCCTCCAGCCCACGCCATGAGGTGCGCCACGCTGCCGTTTCGTCGGCGCGTAAAGTAACTATCGGTGTTGTCCGGGACACCCACGATCGCACCGATTTCTGGGCATCACGCTGGTCCTCGGTCGTGGCAATCGTCACAGTGAAACCCCAGCTCTCGAGATGACTTGAACTGCTAGAACGTGTTCTAATACGCTAGCTGGTCAAGCTCGAGGTACGAAGGAAAACCAAAGATGACCTCATCATCTCGGCCGGGCGTCTCCGAGCCCGCCGACAAGAACGGAGCCCCGGCGTCGACACCGACGCCGCTGCGTTCCGTCGGCGTTCTCAGCGACGACGACCTGAGCTCCGCCGCACAGCGCGAGCGTCGCAAGCGCATTCTCGACGCCACCCTCGCCCTTGCGTCCAAAGGTGGCTACGAGGCCGTGCAGATGCGCGCTGTCGCGGAACGGGCCGACGTCGCCGTCGGAACTCTGTACCGCTATTTCCCGTCGAAGGTGCACCTGTTGGTGTCCGCGCTCGCACGGGAATTCGAGAAGATCGACTCCCGTCGCAAACTCCCGCCCGGTCAGACCCCGCAGGAGCGCATGCACCTGATCCTGGGGCAGATCACACGGGCGATGCAGCGTGATCCGCTCCTCACCGAGGCGATGACGCGAGCCTTCATGTTCGCCGACGCGTCCGCCGCCGCCGAGGTCGATCAGGTCGGTCGCCTGATGGACCGGCTGTTCGCGAAGGCGATGAGCGACGGCGAGCCAACGGACTTGCAGCTCAGCATCGCTCGCGTCATCAGCGACGTGTGGCTGTCGAATCTGGTGGCGTGGTTGACGCGTCGATCCTCGGCCACCGACGTCGCGGCACGGCTCGAACTGACTGTCGACCTTCTCCTCGGCAACGGCAGAGCGCTCGACTGACGCCTGGGCGACGCACCATCAGCGGGTGACGTCCGGGTGAGCCGGACTCGCCGCCATCGCCTAGGTTTGAACCCGTGACTGCACAGGATCTGCCGCTGGAACTTCGCCGCGCCCTGATCGGCGTGGCCAGAACGCCACGACTGCTCGTCACCTCGGACTACGACGGGACGATGGCGCCCATCGTGTCCGATCCGGACAAGGCGTTTCCGCACGCCGAGTCCGTCAACGCGATGCGTGGCCTCGCGACGCTCGCCGCCACGACCGCGGCCGTCATCTCCGGCCGCGCGCTGCGTGATCTGGCGACGCTGTCCCGGCTTCCGGCCGAGGTCCACCTCGTCGGAAGTCACGGAAGCGAATTCGACGTCGGCTTCATCCATGCCATCGACGACAAGGCCAAGAACCTGCTCGCGATCATCTCGGAGGAGATGAAGTCGATCGCTGCCCGCTTCCCGGGTGTGAGCGTCGAAACCAAGCCTGCAAGTGCCGCTCTGCACGTGCGCAACGCCGAAGCCGGCGACGCGGAACGAGCCCTCGCCGCGGTTCGCGAGGGCGTCGCGACACGGGAGGGTGTGCAGGTCACCGAAGGCAAGGCCGTCATCGAACTGGCCGTCATCGTCACCGACAAAGGCGCAGCGCTCGACATTCTGCGTCACCAGGAAGCTGCGACGGCGGCGGTCTTCTTCGGCGACGACGTCACCGACGAGAAGGCGTTCGCGCGGCTGCACGGCCCCGACATCGGCGTCAAGGTCGGCACCGGCGACACGGCGGCGGAGTTCCGCATCGAGAACACCGAGCAGGTGTCCCTCGCGCTCGCGTTCCTGCTCGAGCAGCGACGCCAATGGCTTTCGGGTGCCGACGCACCGCGCATCGAGCGTCTGACGATGCTCGCCAGCCCGAACGCCGTCGCACTGGTGACTCCCGACGCGACGATGACGTGGCTCTGTCATCCGGAACCGGATGCGGCAGCGATCTTCGCCCACCTCCTCGGCGGCGACGGCGCGGGCCACTTCAGCATCGGGCCGACGCGAGCCGCACTGCCGCTGAGTCAGCAGTACGTCGACAGCACGATGACGGTACAGACGAAGTGGTCGAGCCTGCAGGTCACCGACTATCTGCCACACGACGTTCCGACCGGCCAGACCGCGTTGACGCGTGTCGTCACCGGCAAGGCGACCGCCGTCGCGACGTTCGCGCCTCGTCCCGAGTTCGGAAAGGTCTGGGTCCGACTCGAACCCGAGACCGACGGTCTCCGCATCCACGGCACCGCCGACGCGATGGTGCTGCGCAGCCCCGGCGTCAAGTGGAACGTCGTCTCCGACGGCGCGCAGCAGACGGCGCATGCCGAGATCGATCCCACCGACGGTCCCGTCGTTCTCGAATTGCGCCTCGGTACAGACGATCTGGGCCCGGCACGCCTGTCCGAGCCCGAGCGCCGTGAGCTGTCCGAGAGCTACTGGCGCGACTGGGTCGGCGGTTTGTCGTTGCCACCGCTCAAGCGCGACCTGATGAAGCGTTCGGCGCTGACGCTCCGCGGGCTCGTGCACGCCGACTCCGGATCGATCATGGCCGCTGCGACGACGTCACTGCCCGAGGAGATCGGCGGCGTCCGCAATTGGGATTACCGCTACTGCTGGCTCCGCGATGCAGCCCTGACCGCGTCGGCCCTCGTGGGCGTCGGGTCGCTGAACGAAGCCGAGAACTACCTGTCCTGGATTCACGGTGTGCTGCAATCGGTTCCGGGTCCCGAGCGTCTGCACCCGCTGTACACGATCTGGGGTCTCGGACTCCCGCCGGAGGCCGTCATCGACGAGCTGCCCGGCTACGCAGGATCCCGACCGGTACGCGTCGGCAACGCGGCGAACCAGCAGGTGCAGCTCGACGTGTTCGGCCCGATCGTCGACCTCGTCTCGACGCTGTCCCACGCCCGTCAGGCCCAGGGTTTGCACGGCAAAGAGGCTCTCTCCGAAGAGGATTGGTCACTCGTGCGTGCGATGGTGGAGGCCGTCGAACGCCGGTGGTCCGAACCCGATCACGGCATCTGGGAGATCCGCGGCAACCCGCGTCACCACGTGTACTCGAAGGTGATGGGGTGGATGACACTCGACCGGGCACTCATGCTCGCGAATTCCTTCGACCGCGAGATCGAACCCGGCTGGCAGGCGTTGCGCGACGTCATCCGCGCCGAGGTTCTGGACCAGGGCTGGAACGACGAGGTCCAGTCGTTCACCGCCGCCTACGACGGCACCGACCTCGACGCGGCCACGCTGCACATCGGACTGTCCGGACTGATCGACCCATCCGACCCCCGATTCGCCGCGACGGTCACCGCGACCGAGGCCGAGCTGCGCAGCGGCTCGACCGTGTACCGGTACCACCACGACGACGGTCTCCCCGGCGGTGAGGGCGGCTTCCACCTCTGCGCGGCCTGGCTCGTCGAGGCGTACCTCCTCATCGGGCAGCGATCGGAGGCGGAGGCGTTGTTCGCTCAACTGGTCAGCGCTGCCGGGCCGACGGGTCTGCTCAGCGAGGAGTACGACCCCGTCGCCGAACGGTCCCTCGGCAATCACCCGCAGGCGTACAGCCACCTCGGGCTGCTGCGGTGTGCGGCGTTGTTGAGTGCCTGAGCGCGCCCATTTCGGCATCGATGGCCCGCGGCATCCTGTAGACGGTTGCCGCGGCGCATCGATGCGTGGGATTCTCGCTAGCTCGGCGGCGCAGCGGCCGTCCGCCCCTTGACCAGTTCGGTCGGCAGGATCTCTGTCGCCATGACGCCGGAATGCGACGTCGAGAGCAGTAGCGTGCCCGCGCGTCGACCCTTCTCCTCGGCGTCCTGCCGCACGGTGGTGACGTTGTCGCGAATCGCGTCCTCGACGCCGTCGAACCCGGTGACCGTGAGCTGTCGCGGCACGTCGATGCCCGACACCTTCGCGAAATTCAGCGCACCGAGCGCGAGGACGTCCGTGGTGCACAGCAGCGCCGTCGTGTCGCGATTCGCCTGAAGTGCTTGCGCCGCAGCCGAATGTCCCGAGCGCTTGTTGTGTTCGAATCGTTCGACGACGGTCAGCGTCTTCGGATCGAGACCTGCTTCCTCCATCGCCTCGTGCACCCCGGCGATGCGCTCGCGCTGCACGTGAAAGTGGCTGTTTTCCAGGCGCTTCGGCGGTACGACGCCGTCGCGGCGGTCGCGTCCGAGCCGCATGCACAGCACGGCGATGTGTTCGTGCCCGAGGGCGATGACCTGTTCGGCGATCAACTTCATCGCGGCACGGTCGTCGATGGCGACGAGGGCGGCCTCGGGGACACCGCGAGGCTGGTCGCAGATGACGATGGGAAGGTGCCGTTCGCGCACGGCCGCGAGGTACGGGTCGTCGTCGGCGACGGAGTAGACGACGAAACTGTCGACACCGGCCTGCTGGACGACGGCGGCAGCCCCGGTGTCGTCGCGATCGGGGCCCGCAGGGATGAGCAGCAGACCCTGGCCGGCCGCCTCGCACGACTCCGCGAGACCGGCGAGGAACGCCATCGCAGCCGGGTCGCGGAACGAGTAACTGAGCGCTTCGGTGAGCAGCAGGCCGACGGCTCCCGCCTTGCGCGTGCGCAGTGAGCGGGCGACAGGATCCGGTCCCGCGTATCCGCGTCTCTTCGCTGCCATGAGGACGCGTTCGCGCAGCTCAGGCGACAACTGATCGGGCCGGTTGTACGCGTTCGACACCGTGGTGCGGGACACCTTCAACTCGGCGGCGATCGACGCCAACGTAGCGGGGCGACGCGGCTCCCTCGACCTGGACATACGGGGACGTTAGCCGCAAAGGCGGTGGTTGTGAAAATTGACCGATTCGATCCTCGGACCGTCGGTCGCTAGAGTACAACGGAAACGGTTTCCAATTGCGTTTATAAGTAGCCTCGAGGAGCACCCCGTGCGACCGAAATTCCGTAACACCTATGCCGTGCTCGGTCTGACCTGCGCCGCGGCTCTCACGCTCGGCGCCTGCAGCTCCGACGACGCCGAGAGCTCGGGTTCGGCGCCCGCATCGCCGGTCGACGGACCGATCACGATCGTCGCGTCCACCAACGTGTGGGGCAGCGTCGCGCAGTCCGTCGCAGGCGATCTGGCGACCGTCGACTCGATCATCGCCGACCCGTCCGCCGACCCGCACTCGTACGAAGCGAGCGCAGGCGACGCCGCGAAGGTCGCCGAAGCATCGCTCGTCGTCTACAACGGCGGCGGATACGACGAGTTCATCGAGGACATCCTCGGCAGCGAAGGCAAGAACGTCCCGTCGGTGAACGCGTACGACCTGTTGGACAGCGATCATGCGCACGAGGAATCCACGCAGGCGCCCGCCGACGATCACGGCCACGACCACGGCGAGAACAACGAGCACGTCTGGTACGACGCGGAAGTCGCCGCTGCGACCGCGGAATCCATCGCGGAGAAGCTCGGCCAGCTCGACCCGGACAACGCCGCGCAGTACACCGCCAACGCCGAGACGTTCCACGACCAGGTTCACGGCATCACCGACGTCACGTCGAAGATCGCCGCGGACCATCCGGACGCACCCGTCGCGCAGACCGAGCCGATCGCGCACTACCTGATCGAGACGTCCGGGCTCGACGACGTCACCCCGGACGACTTCAAGAACGCCATCGAAGAAGGCAACGACCCGTCACCCGCGTCGATCGCCGAGACGCGTGATCTGTTCGCGTCGAACTCCGTCCGGGCGCTCGTCTACAACGTGCAGACCGTCGACTCGGTCACCGAGGACATTCGCAGGACGGCCGAGGCAGCGGGCGTCCCCGTCGTCGAGGTCACCGAAACGCTCCCCGAGGGCATGACGTACATCGAGTGGCAGACCAAGGCCGCGCAGGATCTCCAGGCTGCGCTGAGCGCATCCTGACTCGGCCGGCTCGGCCGGTTACTGGAAAGCTGTAGAACATGTCTGCTGTAGAACTGCGTGACGCCGGTCTGGCGTTCGGCGAACGCACGCTGTGGCAGAACCTCGACCTCACCGTCGAAAGCGGTGAGTTCGTGGCGATCCTCGGCCCCAACGGGTCGGGCAAGACCTCGCTTCTCAAGGTCCTGCTCGGCCAGAACCACCTGACGCACGGTACGGCCACGATCGCGGGCGAGCCCGTGCGTCGCGGGCAATCCGGCGTCGGATACGTCCCTCAGCAACGCAGCATCGACGACGGTCTCCCCCTGCGCGGAAGAGACCTCGTCGGGCTCGGCTGGGACGGCCACCAGTGGGGCGTCGGACTCCGCGGCATGCGCGAGCGCAAACGCATCGTGCAGAACGCGATCGACCAGGTCGATGCAGGCGCGTTCGCCGGTGCACCCGTCGGCACGATGTCCGGCGGCGAGCAGCAACGACTGCGGATCGCGCAGGCGCTCGTCGGCGATCCGTCCGTTCTGCTGTGCGACGAGCCCCTGCTCAGCCTCGACCTCGCGAACCAACAACTCGTGTCCGGACTGATCGATCGCCGACGCCGGGAGCACGACACCGCGGTCCTGTTCGTCACCCACGAGATCAATCCGATTTTGCCGCTCGTGGATCGGATCGTGTACATCGTCGACGGCAGATTCCGCATCGGGACACCCACGGAGGTCATGACCACCGAGGTGCTGTCGGAGTTGTACGGCACCGAGGTCGAGGTACTGCACGTGCGCGGGCGACTCGTCGTCGTCGGTACCGGAGATTCCATCGATGCGCTCGGAACCGCAGGCGCCCACCACCCGCCCACGCCAGAGACACCAGGAACGAACCCGGCATGAACGACAAGGTGACCGACGCCTTCTCCAAGATCTTCGACTTCAGCACCACCGCGAACCTGCTGAGCTACGACTTCGTCCAGAGCGCGCTGATCGCTGCCGCCATCCTCGGTCTGCTCGCGGGTGCGCTCGGGCCGCTGATCGTCAGCAGGCAGTGGGCGTTCGCCGTGCACGGGTCGTCGGAGTTGTCGCTGACGGGTGCCTCCGCGGCGCTGCTCGTCGGCATCACCGTCGGCCTCGGTGCGATCGTCGGTTCGGTCGTCGCGGCCATCATGTTCGCGCTACTGGGCTCCAAGGCCCGCGATCGCGACTCGGTCATCGGCGTCATCATGTCCTTCGGACTCGGCCTGTCGGTGTTGTTCATCTGGCTGTATCCGGGTCGAACCGGGACGAGCTTCTCGCTGCTGATCGGCCAGATCGTCGGCGTCGGGCAGAGCGGTCTGCAGCTGCTGCTGATCTGCGCTGCCGTCGTCCTCGTCGTCTTGGCCATCGTCTACCGACCGTTGCTCTTCGCCAGCACCGATCCGGAGGTCGCTCTCGCTCGTGGCGTCCCGGTTCGCGGCTTGGCTGTCGTCTTCGCCGTGCTGGTCGGCGTCGCCTGCGCTCTCGGTGTGCAGATCGTCGGAGCGCTGCTCGTGCTGTCACTGCTGATCACGCCTGCCGCAGCCGCCGCCCGCGTCACCGCCAGCCCGCTCAAGGCGACGCTGCTGTCGATCGCGTTCGCGGAGACCGCAGCTGTCGGCGGCATTCTGCTGTCCCTCGCCCCCGGGGTCCCGGTCTCGACCTTCGTCACCACCATCTCGTTCGTGATCTACCTGGTCTGCCGGGCCATCGGGTCGCGTCGCAAGGCGAATTCGGGGCGGGTTCTGTCGGCCTGATCTCCCCTGTCGTGACCGAATGTCACGTTCGGTCACTCAGAGTGACCGAAGGCCGCCCTCGCTGGTAGTGCTTCCGACCTAGACTTGTCCACGATGCCTTCCATCGACTTGAACTCGGACCTCGGCGAGAGCTTCGGCACCTGGAAACTCGGCGACGACGAAGCCGTGCTGTCCGTCGTCACCAGCGCCAACGTCGCCTGTGGCTTCCACGCGGGCGATCCCCGCACGATTCTCGACACATGCCGCGCGGCCACCGAGAACGCCGTGCGCATCGGGGCTCAGGTCGGCTATCGAGATCTGGCCGGATTCGGCCGCCGCTTCATCGACATGGACCCGTCGGATCTCACCGCGGACGTTCTCTATCAGATGGGCGCTCTCGACGGCCTCGCGCAGGCGTCGGGTTCGGCGATCGCCTACGTCAAGCCGCACGGCGCGCTGTACAACGCAATCGTGACGCACCGCGAGCAGGCGCGGGCCGTCGTCGACGCCGTGAGGTCCTACGACCCGACGCTGCCCGTCCTCGGCCTACCGGGTTCCGTCTTCCTCGACGAGGCCCGTGCCGTCGGATTGCGCACGGTGACCGAGGCATTCGCCGACCGCGCCTACACGCCGTCGGGCGACCTCGTGTCTCGCCGGAACGACGGCGCCGTGCTCACGGATCCGGCAGAAGTGGCACGACGCGTACTGCGGATGGTGCAAGAAGGCGTCGTCGAGGCGATCGACGGATCGACCGTGGCCGTCGACGCCGAATCGATCTGTGTGCACGGTGATTCACCCGGCGCCGTCGAGATGGCCGTTGCCATCCAGAAGATCCTGTCCGACAACGACATCGACATCTCCGCCTTCGTCTGATGATCGTGCACGATTGCGGGGACAGGGCCCTTCTCGTCGAGTTCGAGAACCTCGCCGAGACGATGGCGCGGCATCGGGCCCTGGTCGCGAGCGCGATCGACGACGTCGAAGACCTGGTCCCGGCGGCGCGAACGATTCTGGTGCGACACACAGGAAACCGAGATCGCGTCGTCTCATGGGTTCGCAGCACCGAGCCCGCCGACGTCGACGCCATGTCCGATGCCGAACCGGTAGTCGTTCCCGTCACCTACGACGGCGAGGATCTGGGCGACGTCGCCGACGCCACGGGAATGTCTGAGCAAGAAGTGATTTCGGCTCATACCGAGCAGACTTGGACCGTCGCGTTCGGCGGTTTCGCACCTGGATTCGGATATCTCGTCGGCACGACCGACCGCCTGCACGTGCCCCGAAGAACGACCCCGCGTACGACGGTTCCCGCCGGGTCCGTCGGCCTGGCCGGTGAATTCTCCGGAATCTATCCGCGCAGCTCCCCTGGCGGTTGGCAACTGATCGGCAGAACCGACGCGGTTCTGTGGGACCCACAGCGCGAACCACCGGCCCTTCTGCGCCCCGGGGTGACCGTCCGGTTCGAGGCGCGATGACGTCGATCGAGATTCTCGAACCCGGACCGTTGTGCACGATCCAGGATCGAGGTCGGGTCGGATACTCGTCGATCGGCGTCGGACGGTCGGGGGCAGCCGACATTCGTGCGCACGATGCAGCAAATCGTCTGGTGGGCAACGCCGTCGATGCCACGACCCTCGAAGTGACCATGGGCGGATTCCGTGCGCATGTACACGGTCACGCGTCGATCGCCGTCACGGGCGCCGAGGGCCCCATCACCGTGAACGGCACACCTGACGCTCTCTACACCACGCTCGATCTCGCCGATGGCGACGAATTGGCCGTCGGCACAGCGACGTTCGGGCTACGAACGTACATCGCAGTACGTGGCGGGTTCGATGTGGAGCCCGTGTTGGGATCGAGGTCGACCGACACGATGTCGGGGCTCGGGCCGTCGCCTCTTCGATCGGGCGACGTCGTCGCAGTCGGATGCGACGTGTCGGATTGGCCTGCAATCGATTTCGCCCCGCCTCCCGAACGTGCGAAGGCAGTCGTCTCGGTCATCCTCGGCCCGCGCGCCGACTGGTTCACCGACCTCGCGGTGAACCTGCTCTATCAGCAACACTGGTCCGTCACGTCGGACTCGAATCGCGTCGGCATACGGCTCGACGGCGATCGACCTCTGGAAAGAGCGATTGCAGGCGAATTGCCCAGCGAGGGCATGGTTCCCGGTGCGCTGCAGGTCCCTCCCGACGGCAAGCCGGTGCTGTTTCTCGCCGACCATCCGGTGACCGGAGGCTATCCCGTGATCGGTGTCGTCGCGTCCGAGGACCTGCCCGTCCTCGGACAGCTCAGGCCTGGCGACAGCCTGCGTTTCCGTCCGCGTCCGTGGGCGCCTGCGGCACCCGTGCGCGGATAGTTCGACCCTGGTGCATGTGCTGTCTACATAGATGTGAGACACGATGTCTACATAGATGTGAGAGTCGATTCTAGGCGGCGGGGGCGTGGAGTTGTCCTTGGTATCGCTTGTCGCGGTCGAGGTGTAGGTGTCCTAGAACATC
>NZ_JAAFYV010000128.1:0-390 GCF_011770055.1 Rhodococcus sp. B10
GCACAGGCAGGCTGCGGCCCTTGCGGTCGACGTAGTGGAAGCCCTGGTCGGCATACACCACGGCCAGGCCGTGGTCGTCGTAGTTCAGGTCCTTCAGCGCATCGGCGCTGATCTTCGGCCGGTGATCGACCACCTCGCAGTTGGGCAGCGGCCACAACCCGTGTTCGTCGGTCAGCAGCTTGCAGGCCGGCGCCTGCGCCAGCGCTGGAACCGGCCAGTACGCCGAGCAGGACCAGCGACCGCGCGAAGCGGCCGCGGTCGAGGCGGGCCTGCCGCACGATCACTTGGCCTCGGCCTTGCGCTCGAAGGCCGTCGGTGCCGGCAGCTGCACCGGCACGCCCTTGTCATCGCAGGTGCCGGCCTGGCACAGGCGCTCGCGCAGGGCCGGGG
>NZ_JAAFYV010000129.1:0-388 GCF_011770055.1 Rhodococcus sp. B10
GGTCTACGACGTGAATGATGTGACCGACTACTTCAAACAGCCTTGATCCAGATCAATGTATGAACAGGTGCCCCGGTTGATCGTATGCCAACCTGATGAAGACTGCGACCGCCGGCCGCAGGGGCGGGCTATTGCCTGCGCCTACAATGCCGTGTCTCCCCCGCTGCCCGTGAAGACCTCTTGAGCGCTGCCGAAACGACCCCTTACGGCCTGTCCCCGGAAGCTGAAACCGCCCGCCAGCGGCGTGTGCGCACGGCCTGGCTGGCCGACCTGGCACGCTCCGCCCGGGGCCGCCAGCGCTTGGCCGCGCTGTGCATCAGCCTGTCCGGCGCGCTGTTGATCGGCCAGGCTGCCGCCATCGCTTGGCTGGTGCAGCAGGTGCTGGTGG
>NZ_JAAFYV010000130.1:0-385 GCF_011770055.1 Rhodococcus sp. B10
GGATAGAACCGCACTCCCCAGCTAACACGCGCCCGCTGGCGTCGCGGCAGGTGAGATGGGTAGGGCTTAGCTTTTTTGCCAAAGTCGGCAGAAGGCGGCATAGTCTTGCAACCATTACCAATCAAGCATTTAGCGGACATCCCCATGGCTAAGAAGGGCAAAGCAGCCAACGAAGCTCTCTTTGAAGAAGACTACGTGCTGCGGTCACTCGGGCGGATTGGCTATGACCCAGATGTAGCGCTAACCTAGTTGGTGGCCAACACATGGGATGCGGGAGCGGCTAAGGTTGCCGTGATCATCCCGGAGGAAACAGGTGGCTTGCTGTCGGTGGAAGATGATGGCCATGGAATGACCGAGGATCAGTTTCGCAAGCGCTGGATGACCT
>NZ_JAAFYV010000131.1:0-384 GCF_011770055.1 Rhodococcus sp. B10
GCCTACTACATCATCGTGTTCGTGCTGGAGATGGTGTTCGGCCTGTTCGCCACGATGATCTCGATGTGGTTCTCGCGCCACCGCGAGTTCCGTGCCGATGCGGGTGGTGCCTCGCTGGCGGGCCGCCAGAAGATGATCGCCGCGCTGGAGCGCCTGCAGCTGAACCACGGCCAGAGCACGCTGCCGACCCAGATTGCCGCCTTCGGCATTTCCGGTTCGACGGCCAAGAAGCTGTTCATGAGCCACCCGCCGCTGGAAGAGCGCATCGCCGCGCTGCGGGCGTCGACGGCGGCGTAAGCCACCGCTCCACGGTAGTGCAGGAACGCCTGGCTTCGCGCCGGGCGTTTTTGTTTGCGCGATGCATTGCTGATGCCGGATCGTGCC
>NZ_JAAFYV010000132.1:0-382 GCF_011770055.1 Rhodococcus sp. B10
CCACGCGCGTCATGCTGCCGCCTTCACGCTGCAGGTGGTATTCGAAGTACGCGCGCTCAAACAGGTCGCGCGCCTCGCGCAGCGGCATGTCGAACGAGAACTGCATGCCGCCGCTTTCGGCTGCACGGGTCGGTACGCCATTGATGTCGGTGCGCTCGAGCGCGGCGGGTGTACCTGCTGCGGCGGCGTTTGGCATGGCGCCTGCGAGTCCCGCCACCGGAGCGGCAGCCGGTGTGGCCGAGCGTGGCTTTTCCTTGCTGCGCGACAGGCCCTGCTCCACCGCCGTCAGCAGCTTCTGCAGTGCGATGGGCTTCTCAAGGAAATTCAGCGCGCCGATCTTGGTCGCCTCGACGGCGGTGTCGATGGTGGCGTGGCCCGACAT
>NZ_JAAFYV010000133.1:0-382 GCF_011770055.1 Rhodococcus sp. B10
GTGCTGGGCGAGGTACTGCCGAAGCGGCTGGCGCAACGCCTGTGCGAGCACTGGCTGCCCGACCGGCCCGTGCGCCAGCTGGACGAGCCGGTGCTGCGCCAGGCCGCGCAGCTGCTGGGCGCATTCCCGCTGGTGGCCAGCGGCACCGAAGGCTACCGCACCGCCGAGGTCACCCTGGGCGGCGTGGACACCGCCGAAGTGTCATCCTCGACGATGGAATCCAAGCGCGTGCCCGGCCTGCACTTCGTTGGCGAGGTGCTGGACGTGACCGGCTGGCTGGGCGGCTACAACTTCCAATGGGCCTGGGCCAGCGGCCACGCAGCGGGCGGCGTGGTGTGAACCACTTCGCCGTTCGACGCGCGCCAGGGGTGCGCGCATGGAC
>NZ_JAAFYV010000134.1:0-381 GCF_011770055.1 Rhodococcus sp. B10
TCCATGGAGTGCTTTGAATGCAACAGATCGCCCTGGCCGTGATCGGCGGTACCGGTGTCTACAACCTGGCCAAGCTCGACGACGTGCAGACCCACGAGGTCGACACCCGCTTTGGCCGCCCGTCCGGCCCGGTGCGCGTGGGCACGCTGCTCGGCCATCGCGTGGCGTTCCTGGCGCGGCATGGCGAGGGGCACTCACTGCCGCCGCACAAGATCAACTACCGCGCCAACCTGGCCGCACTGCAGCAGCTGGGCGCGCAGCGCGTGCTGGCATTGAACACGGTGGGTGGCATCACCGAAGACTTCGGCCCGCGCGTGTTGGCCTGCCCGGACCAGATCATCGACTACACCTGGGGCCGCATCAGCACGATCTGTGAAGAAG
>NZ_JAAFYV010000135.1:0-381 GCF_011770055.1 Rhodococcus sp. B10
CACCAATGACGGTGGCGGCAACGCCATGCTGTACATCAACCTGATCTGGATCTGGGGTCACCCGGAGGTGTACATCCTGGTCCTGCCGGCGTTCGGTGTGTTCTCCGAAGTCATCGCGACCTTCTCGCGCAAGGCGCTGTTCGGCTACAAGGGCATGGTCTACGCCACCGCCTGCATCGGCGTGCTGTCGTTCATCGTGTGGCTGCACCACTTCTTCACCATGGGCTCCGGTGCCAACGTCAATGCCTTCTTCGGCATCACGACGATGATCATCTCGATCCCGACCGGCGTGAAGATCTTCAACTGGCTGTTCACCATGTTCCGCGGCCGCGTGCACTTCACCACCCCGGTGCTGTGGACCATCGGCTTCATGGTCACCTT
>NZ_JAAFYV010000136.1:0-380 GCF_011770055.1 Rhodococcus sp. B10
GGCTGGCTGCGATCACTGCCGGCGACGGCGGCGATGGTCTGCTTGACGGACTCGACATCGCTGCGCAGCACTTCCTGGTCATTGATGAAATAACGGCCTTCGGCGTTGATCAGCACGCTGAGCGAACGCGGCGGTTCGTTGTTGGGCTGCTGGCTGGCGGTGGGCAGCTGCACCTGCAACGTCGAGCGCGCATCGAAGGTGGTGGTGACCACGAAGAAGATGATCAGCACCAGGATGACGTCGATCAGCGGGACCAGATCGATATGCGGCTCATCCTGGGATCGGTCATTGCCGATACGCATCGATCAGGCCTTCGCCGCAGCGGCGTTGGCCGGGCGCGCCGACGGGGACGGGTTCATCACCCCCGGGCGGCCGTCGAG
>NZ_JAAFYV010000137.1:0-379 GCF_011770055.1 Rhodococcus sp. B10
GGTTGTCGCCGGGGCCGTTGCCGGCGTCGACGAAGCGCCAGTCGCCCTGCGCGCCGCGGTCGCGGTTGAGCGCATCGACCAGTTCGGCGATGGCCGACTGCGGGCCGTAGCCGTCGTTCTCCAGTTCCATCAGCGCAGCGACATCGGCGCCCAACGCATTGACCGTGGTGACCAGCTTGGCGAGCTGCGCCTTGTGCTCGTCCAGCGTGCGCGCGCCGCGCAGCGTCGGGAAGCCACCGCCCTGGCCGTCACCATTGAAGAAATTCTCCAGGTTGAAGGCGGCCACGTGCAGGCTTCCCGGCACCGTGGGTACTGCCGGGCGCTTCAGTTCCGGCAGCTTCAGCGCGCCTTCGACCTGCAGGCGCGGATGGCCCTGCGC